>DASXWB010000180.1:0-1547 GCA_036503915.1 Lacipirellulaceae bacterium
CTTGCAACGAAATCGCGACGAAGTTGGGTCTCAGCCCAACCAGCGTGGACAAGTATTTGACGCGCGCTAAGGCCCGAATGCGAATGCTGCTGTGGACTGACAGGAGCTAGCAATGGACCGACGCACCAGCATCGATGAAGAGACACTCATTGCCGAGCGAGCGGCTGAGTGGCTACACCGTCTCGACACCGCCGACCTGCGTGACAAGGAAGACTTTCTCAAATGGCTCAGCCGCTCCCCGCAGAACAGCGGTGAAGCCTTGGTTGCCGCCAGTACGGACATTTTGTTGCGCCAGCTGTTCCGAGCCAGGCGCATCGATATAGAGCAGTTCATGCCGACAGCGGCAAATGTATTCGCAGTCGGTGGCCAGAAGCACGCTCCGCAGCAGTCTCGGCCCCGCGCCCGATGGCGTCTCATGGCCACAGCGGGCCTCGGCATCGCAGCTGCTATCGCCGCGCTCTTCCTCATGCCGCCGGTGATGCGTGGGTGGCTGTATCCCAATGAATATACGACCTCAGTCGGCGAGCAACGCGCGATTGAGCTTCCAGACGGCTCGGCAATTGCGATCAATGCACAATCCAATGTGCGTGTCGCGTTTTCTGAGCATGCACGCGATGTCTATCTCAATGCCGGACAGGCGATGTTCACGGTCGCGAAGGACCCGTCCAGGCCGTTTCGCGTGCACGTGTTGCCTGATGGCAAAGATCCTGCTGCCGGCAAGGACACAGTCATTCAAGCGCTGGGTACGAAATTCGACGTCCGCCGTCGCTCCGGTCGCATCAATGTGGCGGTCATCGAAGGGGTTGTACAGATCCAATCCGACGCTCGAGATCGGTCGCTCAATCCGTCAATGGCGGAAATCAACGAGCACGCGCGAGTCGCTGCCGGCCTAGCCGTCAGCATCGAAAGCACCGGACTCATTACGCCTCCTGCCCCCATCAGCGTGTCCGACGTTAGTGCGTGGCAGCAACGGCGACTGGTATTTACGGACAATACGCTCGAAGAGATTACTGAAGAGTTTCGACGCTACAACCGCACCCCGCGAATTCACATTGAAGACGAGGAATTGCGACGGCGACGGTTGAGTGGCGTCTTTGATGCTGACTATCCCGAAGCGCTACTCCTGTATTTGGCTTCAGATGACGCCGTCGTGCTGGATCGCCAGGGCGAGGACCTTATCATTCGCCGGCGCCCCGTGACTGTGCAGTCACAGATCATTGAGTGAGGCTTGTTGGGCCTTTTGTTAGCCGACAACTATGCACGTTTCTCTATAAGCCACGATTCCTCACCCATAAGGCGACCTCACTCTGCAGATCGGGACGGCGGTACGTCGCCAACGTTCAATGCTGTAGTCCCATTACCTCGGCGGGCGGAACGGACCCAAGGCAGCCGGACCATGCGGAATATCGGCAATAACATTCCTGAGCGTCCGGAATGCTTCTCTATCAGCCGTCATAGCGTGTAAAAGCGGAAACCTTATTGGGTACCATCGTGAAGTCTACTGCGCACGCTATGAATCGGGACGCGGAAAACTTGCTCATCGCTGA
>DASXWB010000181.1:0-12198 GCA_036503915.1 Lacipirellulaceae bacterium
CGTTGTATTCACGCCAATTCCTTACCGACAACCGAGCTTTCTTCGCGATAGCAGGCATTCCAGACTCCCTTCGAAAACAGACAGGTTCCATCACTGCCCGTTTTTACGCGTGAAAGCATAAACTTTGTTCGACAACGCCGCCTGCCGCATTTAGCTATCGCTGCGTTGGCCGCAGACTAGCTCCATGATCCAGCGGTCCATGTCGGAGAGCATGTCGCGCGTGAGCTCGTCGGAACCCGGGTATTGCCGCAGCGCGACGGTGCAGCCAGCTGAATGCAAGAGGCGCAAGTCGCTGCATACGCGCGACTGTGGATAAAGCCGGCTGTCTCGCGACATCGACAGCAAGCAGGGAACACGGCGCAGCTGGTTGATTTGGCGCAGCGGCTGCAAACTGCTGGGGAGCGGCCCATTGAGCGATATCACGCCGGCGAAACGGGTCGGGTCGTTCCAGGCGAGGCGAACTGCCATCGTGCCGCCGCTGCCGCAGCCGGCCAGAAAGATTCTGCGCGGATGAACGTTGAACTGGCATGCGGCCACGGCCAGGCAGCGGGCCACCAGCGTTTCGGAAGCTACGATCGCCTCGGCGGATTGCTGCCAGTCGAAGCGGCCAGCGTGCCGGCGATCGGGCGTGCAGCCGCGCGGCGCGATCGCCACATAATTTCGCGTGCTGACGCGCGGCATGACCTGCCGCAGCTCGCGCTCGCTGCTGGCGGCCCCATGCAGCCACACGACCAGCGGATACGCGTACCCGCGCTCGTAATGAATTGGCTCAAACGTTGCAAACCCTCTGCGCTCGTCGCGGATTAAACGGCGAGTCGCAAACGATTCTGAGCCCGCTTGTTCATTCGACGCACTCAGCGAGGCAGTAAACGAAGGAGTTGGCGCCGCGGGTGCAATACGATTCATACTTGTTTTGTTTAACGATAGACGTTGTGGGTCGACACGTGCTAGCTGCGCGGGAAGCGCGCCAGCGCTGGCGGGATGGCAACGCCGTGCGACTGTAAACAAGTGTCGCAGCAGTGTCAACGGCGACCGGTGCGCAGGGAGCAGGGAGCTTGGAGCGGGGAGTAAGAAGTCCGGATTTACTCCTTGCTTTCAGCTCTTCGCTCTCCGCTCTCTGCTCCACCCTACACCAGCTTGGCCATGGCGGCGACTAACTGCTTTACTGCGTCAACACTCTTCAAAAATGCGGCACGCTCGCTCTCGTCGAGTTCCAGCTCGATGATGCGCTCCACGCCGCTAGCACCGAGGATCACGGGCACGCCGACGTAATATCCACCGACGCCGTATTGCTTGTCGCAATATGCGGCGCACGGAATAAGGCGCTTCTGATCGCGCACAACGGCTTCGACCATTTGCGCGGTGGCGGCGGCCGGCGCGTAGTATGCGCTGCCGGTTTTGAGCAGTGCCACGATTTCCGCGCCGCCGTTGCGCGCGCGGTCGATGATCTCGTCGAGCCGCTTGCGATCGAGAAGCCGGGTCACGGGGATTCCGCCCACGGAGGTGCAGCTGGGCATGGGAACCATCGTGTCGCCGTGCCCGCCCATGAGCATGGCCGAGACGTCCTTAACGCTCACTCCAAGCTCCATCGCCAGGAACGTGCGGTAGCGCGCCGTGTCGAGGACGCCCGCCTGGCCGACGACGCGGCTCGGTTCAAAACCTGTCACTTGCTGTGCGCGCTGGACCATCGCGTCGAGCGGGTTGCTGACGACGATGATGACGGCATGCTGGCTGGTGCGTTTCACCTGTTCGCAGACGTCGGTCATGATCCTGGCGTTGGTCGCCAGGAGATCGTCGCGGCTCATGCCGGGCTTGCGCGGGATGCCGGCGGTGATCACCACGACGTCGCTGCCCACCGTGTCGTCGTAGCTCGTGGTGCCGATGATGCTCGAATCAAAGCCGACAATCGGCCCGGCCTGCTGCAGATCGAGCCCTTTGCCCTTGGGCATGTCGCCGGTTTGCGGGATGTCCAAAAGAACGATATTGCCCAGCTCGGCGGCGGCGCACCAGTGAGCGGTGGTGGCGCCGACGTTGCCGGCCCCGACGATCGTGATTTTTGCCCGTCGCATGTTTCGGTCTCCAATGGCTATCGGCTGTCAGCTATCGGCAATCGGCTATCGGAAGTATGACGATAGATGCTTCTGCCAAAACCCGAGAGTCGAATGCAAGTCGTGAGTATCGCGCGACAATCGTAGCGACGCAAGTGGCAGCAGGAGGATGCGGATATTGAACGCAGGAACTGGATAAGCGTTTGAGATTCGCACCCGGCCATCGCATCCTGCATCCTCACGTGTATCGGCGGCGCGTGCGCGCAAAGCGCATGGCCGCGAGGCCAACGATAAAGAGTAGCGCAGAGCTCGGCTCGGGAATCGGAGTCCAGAGGATGGCGTACGAGCGGTCGCGACTGCTGCCCCGGGCCGTTCCAAGTATCCTGCCATTAGCATCAATGGCAAATGCGAACGAGTTGGTAAAGGTCATTGGAATTCCGGCGAGATACTGGTGCAAATTGACGACGCTCTCGGCCGTGCCATTCCACAACAGAGCGCGGTTCTCTCCGGGCGCGCCCATGGTGTCCATAAGCCTGCCGTAGCCGACCTGCCAGTCGCCTGTAACTCCGTGTCCATAGCTCGAAAAAAAACCGGCCGGATGCAAGTTGACGACACTCTCGGCGGCGCCACGCCACAATAGCGCGTTCGTCGGTCCACCGCTTGGATTGATTTGGCCGTAGCCGACTTGCGTATCTTCCGAGAGACCAAGCGCAATGCTATGTGAAAAACCGGCCGGATGCAGATCGACGGCGCTTACCGCCGATCCGCGCCACAACAGGGCATGGCTCGTGCTCTCTTCAGGCGAGTAGATGAAGCCGTCACCAACCTGAGTGTTTCCCTCAACATCACGAGCGACGCTATGCTTGAAACCCGCCGGATGGAGATTGATGGCGCTTGCGGCGGAGCCGCTCCATAACAGCGCTCGGTCTTCAAGTTCGGCTAGGGTGCGCCCGGCGCCGACCTGGAAGTTATTCCAAACCGCGTGTGCGGTCGTGCCGTAATACTCCGGTCGGTGCAGGTCGACAAAACTCTCGGCCGAACCGTACCATAGAGCCGCATGGCCGACGATCGTCGCGCTGCTGACGTAACCGACTTGAGAGTTGCCCCAGCTGTCGCTGGTGACGGAAAGGTTGAATCCCGGGGGAGTGAGATCGACAACGCTTTGCGTCGTGGGATCCCATATCAGGGCATGGTAGTTTCCGCCAGTATTCGGCCCGCGGCCTTCGCCGACGATGGTCGATCCGTCGATGTTGGTGACGCGCGATTCCGCATATCCACCCGGAGGAGGAATAAGCTGCGCTTTGTAGGCGGGAGCCGGCACGGCCGCATGCGCCGCGCAAGAGATCATTGCGGCCAGCAAGAATGCGACGGATTGATTTCGTTTCATGAGCATTCTCCGCGCAGATGTTTGAATGCCTCAGCCACGTTTTCATTGCGCAGTTTAAGCTGGAACCGCACGACAAACCAGTAGCGACGGGCCGGTCCCGGCGGGCATGTGGCGGTAGTGATTTGAATCGGATTAAAACTAGCGAAACGCGCAAAAGTCCCCCGCATACTTTTGTGCTCCTGTGGAAGAAACACGGGCAGCGTATTGGCAGCGACCAGTACGTATCGAAATGGGTTTTCATCGGATTTTCGGTCAGATGTCCAAAATTCCCCGCTCACGTGTTATTGCGCATCTGATTGCCGGTGCTGGGTTTTCGTCATGTTGTTGGTCAGATGTCCAAAATTCCCCCCACACAGAGTTTTGGACATCTGATCGCGAGTGGCCGCCGCTTGCGACGCGGCCGGCGTGCGCGCAGCGTTAGCGCGGGCATGAGTATAGCATAGTGAACATATGGATACAATAGGAAAACCGGCCACCACAAACGCGCTCATTGGCATCAGCACGAGGGGCGCTCGGTGCGAAAGGCGGCGCAGGACCACCAGCGGCCGGTGGAATCCAGGAAGCAACTTGCCGGCTGCGTTTGGCAATCTGCAACGACGCCGTGCATTGACGGCCGCTCTAGCCGTGCTATGCTGGCAGCCGGCGGGACTCGGGTGGGCTATGGCCAAAATTCTATTAGCTGTCTCGCGCGAACTGTGCGCGGTCCTGGAACGAGTCCTGGCCGGACATAAACTCGTCTGCCCGGAAACGATTGCCCGGGCTGAGGAGCTTCTATGCGCTGATCAGTTCGACCTTATCGTCTGCACCGTCTTATTCGACGAATCCAGAATGTTCGATCTGCTGCGAATGGCGAAGTCAAGGCATGAGTGGCAGCAGATTCCGTTTGTTTGCGTGCGCGTAAGGCACGATGTATTGTCCGACCGGATAGCAAGAGAGGCTGTCGCGTTTACTTGTCACGCCTTGGGCGCTGCGGCATTCCTGAACTCCCCCGATTACAAGGACGATCTCGAACTGCGACAAGCCATTGAGCGTCATTTGCCCGCGCATTTGGTGGCGTAAATAGCAGGGCGCACGTAATTGAGCATTGCCGCGCCGCGGGCTGCGGGGACGACTTGGGAAAGTTCGTGGCGGGCCGCTCGCCGTCGCACGACGGCAAGAGGGCGGCGCGTGGAGTGTTCGAGCCTCGTGCCCAGGGTGGCGCGGCTGCGCCGCTGACCCTGGGCTACGGTGGGTTACCGCTTCGCGGTACGACCCAATACTCGCGTGCACCATCCGCTACCAAAACCGCGCGATATCAAGACTTGCGCTGCGGCAAATCTGATTTAAACTCTCCAGAATCTTGAGTTCAACTGCAAGCTGGCGGGGTCTCTAAGCGCGCGACATCGCAAACTGTTATTCGGCTTGAGCACTGGCGAAGCCAGTGGCACCCGCGCGAAGCAAGTGCCCCCCGAGCCATTTGCTAGTCTTCTTGCTCCTCCGACTCTTCCCAGCCATCCACCTCGACATCGCCCACGTCGACGTAGGCGCCGCAATGGACGCAGGTCTCAACGGAACCGCGTCGACTGGCGGGGAACTCCAATTGCTTGTGGCATTCTTCGCAAATGACTTGGATCGGCGCAGTCTCGTGAGCCGCATCGGAGTCTTCTTTGCGGCGTCGCTCGTAGTTTTCAAGAATTGGTTTTGCGCGGGCAAGATCCGCGCGCTCGATCCACACCTGCGGGTTATGGATCTGTGGCAACAATCCGAAGGCCCACTGTCCGACTACCGACGCATCTTCCACGGCATAGGCCGCGATCCCCGAGGATGTCAGTATCTGGCAGACGACTGCTGCTTCCAAATTATTGGCGGCATCGTAAACGGCTACAGGATCACGCAATTCCATAGTGTGCTCGCTTTGCGACGGGTGCCACTGGCTCTGCCAGTGCTTCTCCATGCCAGGGCCTTGCGGCCAAACAGTTGATGCCCACCTTCCAGTATCCCGAGTTTGAGTGCAAGCGGCTCCGGTCTCAACTCGTACGGCATCCAAACTAGCTAATCATCAGCGAGCACTGGCAGAGCCAGTGGCACCCGTGCGGCCTCCGTGTGATGAGTAGTTACAACGTTTTTCGTTGACCTTTTTTTGACTTTCCCGACGGCTTTGCCGCATCCGTTGGGTCGCCGAGCGTCTCGTTGAGCGAGACGGCCTCTTTTGTCAGTCGTCGGACAATCGCCGGCTTTATGGTCCTTCCTTCGCGGAAGTCCAGAGTAGCCATTTCATAATTCCCGCTCTTTTTTAAGCGAGGCTCGATCTCAATAAGCCGCTGGCCACGCCAGAACCCAAACAGGACCCGATTTTCCTCGGCGCGAATCAGCAGAACCGGGCCGTTGTGAAAATAGACGATGTGTCCCCATTTAATGACTTCCTCCAGCGGCGAGGCGGCGCGGACCGTCTTCCTCAAGCTTTGCACAAGGTCACTGCGCCAGCCGTCGAGGGCGGCGACGTAGGCGTCCGGGTTTGCGGCGGGTTTGACTTTTTTCATGTGGGTCTGGGGAACGTAGCAACCGTCGCCTGTAGAGGCGTGGGGCCGTCAGTGGCACGCGCGCGGAAGCCGACGAACCATGAGGCACCGATGCGCCATTAAGCTGGATGTGAGCGCAAAAACGGCGAGCGACCAAGAATCAGGTTCAGGAACTGGCGTCCAGAGAACCGCATAGGCGTTGAGACCTGCATCGGATGCTATACCTACGATCGCGCCCATTTCCGAAATCGCTAACGCTTCCGATCCGACGAGCGTCGGGCTTAAGTCGCTCAGAAAGGGGTGTAAGTCGATGACGCTCGCTGCCGCACCTTTCCACAATAGAGCATGGCTGTAATTCTCGGTCACCACAGGCCGGCCATATCCGACCTGGGTGTCGCCGAAAGCGCCAGTGGCAGACGAGTCGTAGAAGCTCGGCGGATGCAGGTCAACCATGCTATCGGCCGTTCCGCTCCACAATAGGGCATGAGTGCTGTTGATAATGCCTCCAAAACCGCGACCTACTTGCGTTGTTCCGGATGCGGCGAGGGCTTGGGAAAAGTAAAAGCCTGCCGGATGCAAGTCTACAACGCTACTTGGTGTGCCGTTCCACAGGAGTGCATGAGAGGCCGGGTCGAGTGGATACTGCGGGCCGGCGCCCAAGCCAACCTGGCTCGTGCCGGAGACGCCAAATGCGAGTGATGTTTGAAACCCAGCTGGGTGCAAGTCCACTGCGCTTTCCGCAGTGCCGCGCCATAGTAACGCATGATTAAGGCCTTGTGTTGTTGGCCCATTGCCGTAACCAACCTGGTTTATGGCCGAGTTGCTCGTTGCATACGAATGATCAAATCCAGGCGGAGTGAGGTCCACGACGCTGCCCGCCGTGCCGCTCCACAAAAGGGCATGGTAACTACCGTTGTGTCCGTAACCCACTTGGTGCGCGCCGAATACGCCAGTGGCGATAGAGGAGGTGAACCCGGCGGGGTTTAGGTCGACTGCGCTCTCGGCCGTACCGTTCCACAACAGCGCGTGACTATCACCGCCAGTCACGCGGCCGTAACCCACTTGGTTCGCGCCGGAGATTGACCAGCCTTCAGAGCGATCGAACCCGTTTGGATGCAACAAAGTTGCCTTGTACGTGGGAGCCGCATCGCTGGTTGTCGGGACCATAAGTGCAACGGCGGTCAGATAAGACGCGAACAAAATTCGGTTCATGTTCATTAATAAATTCGATGAATCGTAATCTGAGGAAACAAAAACGGCGTGGCGAACCTCGCACGAAGGCTGCGCACCCGCAGCCAGTGTCGAGAGTCGTCACGCCGAATCGTTAGCAGTCGCCTATAGAAAGAAGTGTATGCAGGCTATCTTGTCTGAATTGCTAGCGTAGCCGCCGACAAGGCGATTTGCAAGCAACAACGTGTGGCTGCTTGTCCAAGTGCTTAGCGATTGGCGCTCTGGACGGCGCGGGGGGTATTGCGTACCTTTCGCCCACTCTTCTGCCGGCGGTGCGTCGCGCCGCGGCAACTTTTCTTGATCTCTTCACAAAGTGCGATTTTTAGCGGGAGGCCTTAGTGGCGTCCGGTTCGGCGGCTTGGAGTGCGGACGGCACGCGGAGCGTGCCTGCTACGTTCCTTGGCCGCACCCAGGATCTGATTTTGCCCGTTGCCATCATCGCCAGCGTGCTGGTGATCATGGTGCCGCTGCCTGCTGCGCTGATGGATGTGCTGCTGGCGGGGAACATCACGATCGCGGTGCTCGTGCTGCTGACGACGATTTACGTGCGCACGCCGCTGGAGTTCAGCGTGTTTCCCTCGATGCTGCTGGCGACGACGCTGGCCCGGCTGGTGCTCAACGTGGCGACAACGCGGCTGGTGCTCACGCGGGCGGGAACCGACGGCGTGAACGCGGCGGGGCATGTCGTGGCCTCGTTCGCCGATTTCGTGGCCGGCGACAAGATCGTCGTGGGCCTGATCATCTTCGTGATCATCATCGTGATCCAGTTCGTAGTGATCACCAAGGGCGCCACGCGCATCAGCGAGGTGGCCGCGCGGTTCGCCTTGGACGGCATGCCGGGCAAGCAGATGGCGATCGACGCCGACCTCAATGCCGGCATCATCGACGAGCGCGAGGCACAGGCCCGGCGTACCGAGATCACGCGGCAGGCTGATTTCTACGGGGCGATGGACGGTGCCAGCAAGTTCGTGCGCGGCGATGCCATCGCCGGCATCCTCATCACGGTGATCAACATCGTGGGCGGCCTGATCATCGGCATGGCGGAGCACGGCATGCCGCTGGCCGAAGCGGCCAGGGTTTATACGCACCTGACGATCGGCGACGGCCTGGTGACGCAGGTGCCGGCGCTATTGATTTCGCTGGCGGCCGGCCTCTTGGTCACACGCAGCACGCAGAAGTCGAACATGCCGCGGGAGTTTTTGCAGCAGATTTTCTCGCGCCCGCAGGCGCTGGCGGTTACGGGCGGCTTTTTGAGCATTCTCATCTTCACGAGCTTGCCGCGGATGCCGCTGCTCGCGCTGGGCGCCGCCTGCATCGGCCTGGCGCGGATGATGACGCGGCGCGAAGCGACGAGCGCCGAAGCGGCGGCTCAACAGGCCGCCGCCGACAAGAAAGCCCGCGAGCCCGAGGAGCGTGTCGAGGATTATCTCACGGTCGACCCGATGGAGATTGAGCTCGGCGTGGGCTTGATCCGGCTGGCCGATCCGAATCGCGGCGGCGATCTCTTGGAGCGCGTGCATCGCGTGCGGCAGAACATCGCCGGCGAGATCGGCATCCTCATGCCGAAGGTGCGCATCCGCGACAACATGCGGCTGGAGGCCAACCAGTATCGCATCAAGATCGCCGACATGCCGGTGGCGCAGGGCGAGTTGGAACCGACGCTGCTGCTGGCGATTGCCGGTTTTCCTGTGGGAGGCGTCTCTGACGCCGATGGCGGTTTAAGTTTTGGTAAGAAATCGGCGTCGGAGACGCCTCCCACAAGGATGCAAATCGACGGCATCCCGACGAAAGATCCCGCGTTCGGCTCGGATGCCAAGTGGATCAATCCGGGCCTGGCGGATCAGGCCGAGCTGATGGGGTACACCGTGGTTGAGGCGGGCGCCGTTTTGGCCACGCATCTCACCGAGGTCTGCCGCCGGCATGCCGATGAGATCCTTACGCGCGACGCCACGAAACATCTTGTGGACGAATTGAAGACGACATCGCCCGCCGTGGTAAGCGAGCTGATCCCGAGCGTGATGTCGCTGGCCGAAGTGCAGTCGATTCTGCACCTGCTGCTGCGCGAGCAGGTGTCGATCCGGCAGCTGGGCGTCATCCTGGAGACGCTGGGCGATTACGCGCCGCGCTCGAAGGACCCGATTCTGCTGGCCGAGTACGTCCGCCATCGGCTGGCGCGACAGATTTGCACGCGCTATCGAAACGCCGAGGGCGAGTTGCACGTGGTGGCGTTCGACCCGGCGCTGGAAGACAAGATCCGGGCCGGTTTCGAGCACACGGAGCGCGGGCTGTTCATTCGCCTCTCCCCGCAGGCGGTGGAAGCGACCTGCCGCGCGACGAGCAACGAGATCACCAAGCTCTCGATCCGCAATCACACGCCGATCGTTTTAGTGAGCCCGCAAATTCGCGCGGCCGTCAAGCGGCTGACCGAGAACCACTTGCCTCAGCTGGTTGTGTTGAGCTTTAACGAAGTGACGAGGGATACGAAGGTTGTCACCGTGGGAATGGTGGCGGAGAAATAGGTGTCAGGTGTCAGGTTTCAGGTGTCAGAAAGAAAATGACCGATCAAAGCCGAAATAAAGTTCAGCGATTTACAGATTTGGAAGTGTGGCGCAGGTCGCATGAGCTATTTCTGTGCTTGTTGTTTGATTTAGACGTGCTGCCAAACACGCGTGCGGCAGCCATACTCACAGATCAGAGCATCCGTGCCGTTGGTTCGATTGGGGCCAATATTGCTGAGGGGTTCAACCGTAGCAAAGCGAAGTATTTGAACTGCCTGGATATCGGACTAGGGGAGGCTAATGAAACAGAGAACTGGCTCTACAAACTCCGTGACTCCAACCTACTTGTACGCGAGAAGGCCAATGGCCATGTCGCTGAAACGATTGAAATTCAAAAGATGTTAAGTGGTCTATACCGTTCGATATCTCGCCGTTCTTCCTGACACCTGACACCTGAAACCTGACACCTCTTGCCATGGAAATAAAAACCTATCGTGCCAAATCGATGCACGACGCCCTGGATCTCGTTCGTCGCGAGTTGGGGCCGTCGGCGGCCGTGCTGCATACGCGCGAAGTAAATAGTGGCCTCCTGGGCCGCATGCTGTTCGGGCGGCAGTATGAAGTGGCGGCCTCCGCGGCGGTGAATGTGCCAAGCAGGCTACCCGAGGGCTTGCATGCAGGAATTGGAATGTACCGATCGGAAGACAAGGTGTCAGGTGTCAGGTGTCAGGTATCAGAAGAGCTCGACTCCGCGCCTTATACCCGACACCTGACACCCGACACTCGACACCCGACACCTCAAGCACATCTAGAAGCCGATTACCGCGCTCGTTATCGCGATGACTTCCGGCACCAGGTGGCCGGGCAATTGGACGAGCTGCATGCAATGGTGGAAAAGCTCTGTGAACGGGCCGCCTCAGCGCCGGCACATGAGTTGCCGGAGGCCATATTCCATGCGTTCACCGACATGATCGAAGCGGAAATCGAGGAATCGATCGCGCGGTCTTGGATCGATCGCGTGCGCGAAGGCCGCAATGCACACGAGCTGGCCGACACGCTGCTCGTGAAAGCGCGCGTCGCGCAGATGCTGGAAGACGAGATCAAAGTCAGCGGGCCGATCACGATCGACGCCGACCGCTCGCGCGTGGTGGCGCTCGTCGGGCCGACCGGCGTCGGCAAGACGACGACAATCGCCAAGCTGGCGGCCAACTATCGCTTGCGCGAGAAGCGGCGCGTCGGGCTGATCACCGTGGATACGTATCGCGTGGCAGCCGTAGAGCAGCTGCGCACGTATGCCGATATCATCGACCTGCCGATGGAAGTTGTGGCGACGCCGCGCGAAATGCGCGAGGCAGTGGCGCGGATGAGCCATCTCGACCTGGTATTGATGGACACTGCCGGGCGCAGCCCGCGCGACGAGGTGAAGATTCAAGAGCTGAAGTCGATGCTGGGCGAGGCGGAGCCCGATGAGGTGCACCTGGTGCTCAGCAGCACGGCCGGGGCCAAGAGCCTGCTTGCGACGGCGGAGCGTTTTGTCGACGTCGGCACGACCGCGCTGGTGCTCACGAAACTGGATGAGGCCAGCAGCCTGGGGCATTTGGTCTCGCTCGTGCGCGAGTGCCGCTTGCCGGTGAGCTATCTCACGGACGGCCAGAATGTGCCGGATGACATCGAAGTCGCCGAGCGGCGGCGGCTGGCCTACATGCTGTTGGGGATTGAATGAGGTGTCAGGTGTCAGGTTTCAGGTGTCAGGGAATTCTGATCTGACACCGGACACCTCTGCTGCAATGCCATGCTGGACCAGGCTTACACGCTTCGGCAACTCGCTCAATCCGTTCCGACGGCGGCGCGGCCGGAGCGGTTTTCGCCGCCGATGATTGTTGTCGCCGGGGGCAGAGCGGGCGTCGGCGCGACGACGGTGGTCGCGAATTTGGGTGCCGTGCTGGCCGATCACGGTGAGCGCGTCGTGCTTGTCGACGGCGCTACGCAGGACGGCGACCTGGCGCAAGTGGCAGGCGTCAGCCCGGCAATCGAGCGCACGCTGGACGAAGTCATTGCAGGCGAATGCAGCGCGGGCGAAGCGCTGGCCCCCGGCCCGGCCGGTACGCTGATGCTTGCGCAACGACGAATTCATCGGGAAGGTCTCGACACATCGCGGCCGGCGCAGCAGCGGCTGTTTGCCGAGCTGCAGGCGCTCGAATCAGAAGCAAGTCTTTTAGTCGTCGATGCAGGCAGCGGCGCGTCGCCGTGGATGCGCCGATTCTGGCTGCGCGCTCGAGTCGTGATCGTCGTGACGTCGACCGACGATCTGGCCCTGTTGGATTCGTATGCACTGGTCAAGCAGAACGTCGGCGAGGGGGTGAACGCAGATATCCGCGTGCTGGCAAACCGGTGCGAGCGCGATGCGGCGGCTGGCGAGGCTTACCGCAGATTTACCGATGCATGCCAGCGGTTCTTGTCGCGCAGCGTGCGCGCGTTGCCGGCGCTGCCACAGCATGCGCCTGCAGTCGGGGCTCGCGCTGGCGCGACGCCGCGCG
>DASXWB010000182.1:0-4057 GCA_036503915.1 Lacipirellulaceae bacterium
CGTCCCATTCGGCATAGTTTCGTCGCTCACAAAGCGTCAAGGAAATGCAGCAATCGATCGCCCGGACGGTACCGGCTCGGGGTCTTGCCGTTCACTGGACTGACTTTGGCCAGCGCTGCCTCCTTGAGCGCCATGTGGGCATGCAGATAGGTCTGCGTGGTCTCCATCGACTCGTGCCCCAGCCACAGAGCAATCACGGAGCAATCGACGCCAGCCTGGAGCAGCTCCATTGCCGCCGTGTGACGAAGCACGTGAGGGGAGATGCGTTTTTGCTTCAGAGAGGGACAGTCCCCACGTGCCTTGGCGACGTATTTGCCCAGCAGGTACTGCACGGCGTCGGAGCTGATGCGACCACCGTGGACGTTGGGAAACAGCGTCTCAGCATTGTGTCGCCGTGGTTCTTTAAGCCACGCCTGCAAGACGGCAATCACCTGCTTCGACAGCGGGGTACATCTCTCCTTGCGCCCTTTGCCGGTGCACCGGACGTGCGCGCCGCTACCGAGCACGACAGAACTGCGATCAAGGCTCGTCAGCTCCGACAGTCGCAGTCCGCTCTGGATCGCAAGCAGGAGCAAGGCGTGATCGCGACGCCCCAACCAGGTTGTTCGATCCGGCGCGCTTAGTAATGCATCGATCTCCGGGCGAATGAGGAAATGGATGAGCTTCTTGTCGTGTCGCTTGCTTGGAATTGCAAGAACACGCTGGATGTGAGCACTGTGGTCGGGCGCTTCAAATGCCGTGAACCGAAAAAATGAACGTATGGCTGTCAGTCGCAGATTGCGCGTGAGAGTGCTCGCTGAGCGCTGAGTCTCGAGGCTGTCCAAGAAGGCGCTGATCAATACGGCATCGATCTCACGCAGCTGCAGGTCTGATGGAGTTTTGCGTCGTTCTTTGGAAGCGAATCGGAGTAACAGACGGAACGTATCGCGATATGAAGCAACGGTGTAGACGCTGGCGTGCTGTTGATGCATCAGTCGTTCGGTGAAAAAGCGCTCAATCAGCGCCGGCAACGATGCGGCGCAGCTCATGATGCAGCCCGCCAGCGATTGTCGAGCCTCTGTACTGATTGTCCCATCAACTCCGGACAGGCGGACAGGTACCAGTATGTGTCCCGCACGCAGGCGTGCCCCAGATAAGTTGAAAGCACGGGAAGCAGCTGTTCGACAGGCTCGCCGGAGCGATACCAGCTCACAAGCGTCTGCACGGCAAAGCGATGTCGCAAGTCGTGCAGGCGCGGTCCGCTGTGGTCCGAGACACCGCGCAAACCAATCTGCCGAGAGAGCCGGATGAATACGGGCCAAACATACTGATGCAGAAGCTTCCCGCCGCGCTCGGCGACGAAGAAGTAATCGCTGCGGGACGGGTTAAGACGCGCATCACGCTCTTCGGCATAGCGGCGCAGCGCATTGCGCGTCGTCGGATGCAGCGGCACCAGCCTTGTATTGCCGAACTTCGCGCCGCGAATCGTCAGGATCCCCTGCGCCAAGTCCACGTCCTGCCGTTGTAGCGCCAGCGCCTCCCCGATCCGCAAACCCGTCACCGCGAGCAGCCCAAACAAACAGTAGTACGTCCATCGGCGCAGCGCCTTCGCCGGTGGCAGGGCAAGCGCTGCTTCAAGGAGCCTGGCGATCTCCGTCTCGGTATATAGGTAGGGCTTGGCGCGCGAAGAGAACGCCAACACGCGCATTGGCAATACCTCCGTGCGTGGATCCCGGCCGCACAGATACCGGCTGAATCCCCGGACATCGGTGAATCGAAGAGACCACGTGGGCCGCGTGGCGGGCGGCTGCATCGCCCACTCCAGCGCGAGCGGATAGGTAATGACGGTAGCACCGCGCTGGTCCATGAACTTTACGAAATGGTTGAGCCGTTGCTCTGCCGCCCGGAACCTCGCTCCCAAGCTGCGTCGTAACGTCACGTAGTCCCGCAGCGCATTCTGCAGGGAGCTCATAGGTCACCCCCGGGCCAGCGCATGGCCAGTGTGCGCAGCGCGCCCAGATCGACCTTGGCGTAAATGCGTGTGCTGTCATGAGAGCGATGCCGCAACAGCTGGCCAATCTCGGTGAGCGAGGCGCCGGCGCGTAGCAGTTGCGTGGCGAGGCTGTGTCGGAAGACATGTGCACCTTTACTAGGCGCATCAACACCCGCTCGTGTCAGCGCGCTCCAGGCAATCGCGGTCACGTTCGTGCCGGAAGAAAATCCAATATGCGGCGCCCACTCACGAAGAAATACTCGCCGGCTCTCGGACTGCGGTCGGCTCTGGTGAAGATAATCGGCTATCGCGGTGCCGACGTCGGTTGGCAGCGGCATCCGTGCCCGCTGCCGGCCCTTGCCACGAACCGTCAGCTCACCTGACCGCCAATCGATATCCTCAAGACACAGCGTTGCCACCTCGGAGGCTCGCAGACCGAGACGCGCGAGCAGCAGGAGAATCGCATAGTCGCGGCGTCCAAGCGGCGCGGTTCGATCCACTGCGCTCAAGACCTTCTCGACTTGGGCAGGCGAGAGATACTTCGGCAAAGAACGGAAGCGCCACGTTCTAACCGATGGCACCGCACCGGACAAATCGATGCTGATCAGATCCTTGTATCGTAGATACCGCAGGAACGATCGCAGCGTCCAGCACGCACGCTGAGTAGATCGAGTGCTTTGCTCCGGTGCATGCCGCGTAACGAACCCCGTGATATCTGCGGCGACGAGCTTGCGGAAGCTGCTCGTTCCCTCCGGACAGCACTCCGACAGAAACCGTCGCAGCGTTGGCAGGTGCGAAATGATCGTCGTCGTCGCATAGCCACCGCACTGCGAAAGGTGGCGCCGAAAATCCTCCGCGATCTGCTCCAGTGCGCTTGAGGATACCGAACGCTTCGGCGCAATCACGTCGGCTTCGTGCAATACGGCGAGGAGCCTGTTCAGCGCTGGGCGATCGAAGATGGATGGGTGCCGACAGCGTGCACGAAACCGCATGTAATGCTGGACGATATCTTCATCGATGCGTTCGGCGGCAATCCCTTTCCGGGCCAACCAGCGACTGAAGTCGCCGACGACCTTGATGTTGCGCCATGCGCTTTGTTGGCAGTGCCCTTCCTTTAACAGGCGAGCAGAAAATAGATCGATGTAAACGCCAAGCGGCCCTTCCTCCAGTCGGCGCAGCCGCCTTGGCTTCTTGATAAGAGTAGCAGTGGCCATGTCTTCTCCTCCGCACGAAAGTTCCGGGAGAAGACATCAAACTATGCCGATCGCAACTGCACCAAATCGCTGGGAAACCAGCCCTGCAAACTTCCGTTCGGCATAGTCCGGCACTCGGCGTGAACTGCGAAGCTCAACGGTCTCGATCCGGAAGGCTATCTACGCGGCGTACTCGAACGCATTGCCGAGCATCCGATCAACCGAGTGGATGAGTTGCTGCCCTGGAATCTTGCCGCCAAGATCGAGCCGGCAGAGCAATGCTAGACGGGAAGACCGGACGCTTACTCACAACGAGCCGTGCAACGGCACAATTGATCAATCGACCGGTGCGGCGAGCTGACCAGGCACTCTCATCAAGATCGCTGCCAGCCGTGTAACGGCATCACTGGCCGGGAGCATAGGCCGCCTGCTTGAGGAGCTCATTTGTCGAGACCTCCGTCCACTGACGGACGCTCCAATCAGGATGCCGTTTGAGAAAGCGCTGAACGATATGAAAGCCGATGGTGTATCCGGCCCATCGCGGGCTGCCTCCGGCGCCACCAAACATGAGCGCTTGCATCAACCGAGGATCGGTTGATCCCAGATGTCGCTCGATGGTTGGCCAAGCAACGTTCTCCTGCTCGGGCGTCAAAGCGTTGGTCCACGGCGCTTGGCGTGGATCGACGAGTTGTGCAAAAGAATCGGCGCGCCCCTCGAATATCAGATAGTCGGCCATGTTGGACAGCTCGCCGCGGCGCGCAGTCCAAGCGCTATGGTGATACTCGTGGGCAACGGTATAAGTAATCCAATCTTGCCAATCGTCCCGCGGAAGCACGGTAAGCCAAATCTTGCCCGCGCCGGCGGTGAAGCCTCCGACACCGTGCATGTCATG
>DASXWB010000183.1:0-3709 GCA_036503915.1 Lacipirellulaceae bacterium
CATTTCAATACGTGCCACGAAACAATTTTGGGGTTCCGCCGGAAGGGCTCGACGGTGGCGGATGGATTGCACGGGTTCTGCCCTATTTGGAAGAACAGCCGTTGTACGACCGATTCAATCTGCCGCAGCATGGACTTGGCGGGCGCTGGCAGCTCACGCGCACGGGAATGAACTGGAACGACCCGACGTTTCGACAGGCGATCGCATCCCAGCCAGCAGTGCTCAACTGTCCGTCGACAATGCAATTTGCCGGAGCGCGGGAGGATCAGTATCCGTTCTCCGCCGGTGAGGCGATCGGTGCGCCGGTGCTGGTGGCCACGACGTGTTACAAGGGGAACGCCGGCGACGGGCACTTTGAGTTCGATCCGCCACCGCAGCCGCCGGGGTTCTGGACGTATCAACCTCTGTTTCAATGCTATATTGGCGACGACTGCGTGGGGATGTTCTGGCGGGCAACATATATTCGCGGCGGCGTAAAGCTGCACGAAGTCACGGACGGCACGAGCAAAACATTCTTGATCGGCGAGGCGTCACCGGAAGACGGCAACAGTGCCGCCTGGTCGAGCGACGGCGACTGGGCAATCGCCGCGGTGCAACTGAATTGGGATTGGCGGACGGCAGGCGAATGCTTAGGTCCGAATGGCCCCAACCCGGGTATTCGAACCTGCTGGCCGCGGATTCGCGGCTTTCGCAGTTATCATCCGGGCGGCGCTCATTTCGCATTTACGGATGGCTCCGTATCGTTCATCAACGATAGTATCAACCATTTGACCTACCGAGCGATGTCCACGCGACAGCAAGGCGAAATCATCGCCGACAATTGATGCTTCGTCTGATACATCGGCGAGCTGGATTCGTGTTGAAGGGGCAATGCTTAGGAAATCCGCGGAACAATCTTTGGCGACATCGAGCTGCGTATTTGCGACGCGATTTGGCCGAGCAGTTTTTTTGGCTTTGCTGTGCGCTGTGACTGGTTGCTGGGGCGGCGGACTGGGCGCGGAAGTTTCAGGCAAGGTCACGCTCGACGGAGAGCCGATTGGACCTGGCGTCGTTATCTTCGCCCCGGTTGCTGGCGACGAAAATCCCGCGACCGGAGCAATTCAGACAGATGGATCCTACTTTTTGAAGACAAGTCGCGAGGAGGGCTTGCGGCCGGGAAAATACCAGGTCGCTGTGCAGATAAATGAAATTCCGACCGACCTGGCGCCGGGCCAGCGCGATATGCGGCCGGCGAAATCGCGCATTCCGATAAAATACATCGACGTGAAAAGCTCCGGCATGGAATATGACGTTGCGGCGGGCTCCAATACGATCAATCTCGAAATGACCAGCCGATGAGCCAAAGGACTGGATTCCTTCTTTCAACCTTGCGACGTCGTCCTTTGAAGCAGCCATGTATTTCCAGCGGCTAACCCATCGACATGCTTCGCGACGGTACTGGCGGCGCCGTGAAATGGTGCTCGTGAGCTGGCTCGTGCTTCTTTGCGGTCTCGAGCGGCCGGCCGATGCGCAGCAATGGCTCGCTGCCGCCAACCAGCGCATCGAACAGCATCGGAAGGCAAATCTGACAATCACCGTGGAGGACAGCCTCGGTCAGCTCGTTCCCGGCGCCGATGTGCACGTGGAAATGAAGCGGCACAGCTTCGGCTTCGGTACCGCCGTGCCGGCAAGTTGGATCAACAACATATCGGCCAACGGCGCGCAATTTCGCGAAAAGCTGCTGGAAAACTTTAACCAAGTCGTGTTCGAAAACGACCTCAAGTATCCGCCCTGGATCGGCCTTTGGGGGCCGGGATTCAATTGGAATCAGACTCAGCAGGCGCTCGACTGGCTTGATGCGAACCATCTGCCCACGCGGGGTCATTACCTCGCTTGGGCGACTTGGAGCGGCAACGACGCGTGGGGAAGTTCTCAGAACGTGAGTACGTTGCCTCAACGAATTCTCAGCCACATCAGCGACAAGCTGCCCACCGTGGGCACGCGCGTCTTCGAATGGGATGTGATCAACCACCCGGTCGGCTGGCTCGACGACACGTACGAAAATCGCTTGGAGGCGGCAGGGCTGTACGCCGAGGGCCTGGACTTCTACGCGGAAATCATCAACCACGCGCGCGCCATCATCAATCGGCCGGTCGCCCAAGGCGGGCTCGGCGGCGCCCACATGCCTCTTTGGATCAACGAGGACGACATCATCGCGGGCGGCTCGCGGGCAAACGATTACGAGCGGATCATTGATTATCTGATTGCCCATGGGGCTTCGCCGGACGGCATCGGGTTCCAAGGGCATTTCATCCAGGAATGGGGCCGAGTGTCCAGCAGCACGCCCCAACAGGTGTATAACCGCATCGAGCGTTTTGCCGATAAGGGAGTGCCGCTGCGAACCACGGAATTTGACATCGACGTCGGCACCGACGAGGCCCGCCAGGCCCAACTCATGCACGACTATTTGACGGTGATGTTCAGCCACCCCGCCATGGAGGCGATCACCATGTGGGGCTTTTGGCAGGGCGCTCACTGGAGGCCAAATGCGGCGATCTACCGCACGGACTGGAGCGAGAAGCCGGCGCTCGCTGCTTATCAGAACCTGGTGTTCGACGAATGGTGGACCGACGAGCTGGGCGTTTCAGACCAATTGGGCGAACTGATGCTTCGCGGCTTCAAGGGCGAGTACGACATTTCGGTAACATATGATGGGCAAGAGTATGTCCTGCCGGTAGTTTTGAATGACGACATGAGCGTGCTGGTGTCGTTGCCGTTTTCAATCGAACTTCCTGGGGACCGTAACGGCGACGGTGCCGTGAATGCAGCGGACTATGTTGTGTGGCGCAAGGAAAACATCAGTGGCCGGCAGGGGTATAATGACTGGCGAACGAATTTTGGACGGTCGGCCGCATTGGGAACGGGCCTGGTAACCGTTCCGGAGCCGGCATCCGTAGTCTTGATTTTGATGGGCGGCGCAGCGATGTGGTCGTCGCGTACGCGAAGTTTAGTTCGTAATGAACACGATCGAGCGGAGATTGAATGAGCCGCCCGGATCCAGCCGGGGCAGTGGACCGAGGCGGCGGCTGAAACATTGGAGAGGATCATGATAAACATTGGCCTGAATCGGTTGGCACGGCTAGTACGAATCACGATGGTCGCTGTCTGCTGCGCGGCGGCAGCTGTCCCGGCATGCGCTGCCGTCAAGGTGATCGGCGATTTCGAAGGCGACATGGCTAGCGCCTATGCCGGGGTCGACTGGACGACCGGTTCCGGCATCACCGTGCCTGTTGACTTCGTCAGCATCAATGATCCGGACTATATGGGAGGCGTGACTCACGGCGAGCAGGCCCTGCTTTTCACTACGCCCCGCGAATGGTCCGCAGCCAACGGTGACACCTATCTTCAAATCTACCCGGGTGAGGCGCTGCTCAACGATACGGCCGACTTCCCGTACCTGATGTTCGATGTGACGACCTATGGCGATCCGACGACGCCGGACGAGGGTCCCGTTTGGCGGCAGGTGTTCTCCATTTTTAACGGCTCCGTGCTCGGTTGGTACGATTCAGGTCCCGACAACGACAATCAGCACGATTTTCCCGTCGCCGGTTTCGCCGAACCATCGTTTACAACGACCATCGTGGTCGACATGACCGGCCCCGACCCGGCAATGAATGACGATGATAAAAACTATCTGAATTCACGGTCGCAAGCCATCAGGACAGATCAC
>DASXWB010000184.1:0-4528 GCA_036503915.1 Lacipirellulaceae bacterium
TAAGTCGCCATGGTAGGCGATATGGTCGGACACCTGACCGGCCGGCACGACACCCGGCCAACGGACCAAGAGCGGCACGCGAATGCCGCCTTCGTACAGGCTGCCTTTGTAGCCGCGCAAGCCGGCCGTGGTGTTGAAGAACTCCGCGTCCACGCCGCCGACGTGCAACCTCGCCTCCGGCGAGCGCGCATGCGTTGTGCCGTTATCGCTCGAAAATACCACGAGCGTGTGATCTGCCACGCCGGCCGCGTCGAGTGCCGCCATCACGCGGCCGACGTAGCTATCGAGGTCGGAAATCATCGCGGCGTAGGCGGCGCGCGGGCGTGGATGCGGCAGGTATCCAAACTCGCCGCGATACGGTTCCTCGTCCCACGCTTCCGGAAACCGCTCGACGGACTCGCGCGGCGGATGCATCGCAAGGTGCGGCTCGATGAACGGCAGATACAGAAAAAATGGCCGCGCCTTGTTCGCATCGATAAACTTCTCGGCTTCCTCGATCATCAGCTTCGGCGCATAGTTCTCGCCGATCCAATCTTCAAGCCGCACCTCGCCGCGCACCGGACTGGCGTGCCCGGATACCGGTTTGTCGTTGATTTTTACGCGCTGGGAATTTCGCCACAGGTGCGACGGATAATAACTGTGGGCCACGCTTTGGCAGTTGTAGCCGAAGAACGTGTCGAACCCTTGTTTGTTCGGGTCGCCCGTGCTGCCCACTGGCCCCAGTCCCCATTTGCCGAACGCGCCGGTGATGTAACCGGCTGCGCGAAAAACCTCGGCCAACGTCACGGCGTCGGCCGATATCGGATACTGGCCTTCCTTAAACTGAGGATACACCCGTTCAACGGGCTGGTTACCACGAACTTCCGCGTGGCCGGTATGCTGGCCGGTGAGCAGCACGCAGCGCGACGGCGCACACACCGGCGCGCCGCTGTAATGCTGCGTGAATCGCATCCCCTGCGCAGCGAGGCTATCGATATTCGGCGTCGGGATTTTTTGCTGCCCGTAGCAGCCGACTTCGCCCCAACCCAAATCGTCGGCCAGGATGAACACGACATTAAGCTTCGCGGGTTCCGTTGCTCGAAGTCGTTCCGAAGCCGAAATAAGTAATGCGGCAGCGAATCCAGCCAATAGTATTTTCATAGAGTTTCCGCGCTACGCACTTTTACTACATCGGTCGTCGAATCGTGCAAAGTATTTGCTAGTTCCGACCAGTCTGAGCGACATTCGGTTTGATGTCGCTTGCGTATTCTGTCAAAGATATAATCAACACAACGGTTTGTGACCAGCAAAATCTGGAGACCGCTTTATGAGTTCTACTATCCCCGCGCCCGCCGAATGGGTGGAGACGATCGGCGAACTGCGTTTGCCCTTGAAGGCTGATCTACGGCTCCAACAGTTGATGGACCGGAATAATGAGGGGGAGTTATCCCTCCCGGAACGTGAAGAGTTTGAGGCCTTGGTCGAGTTAAGTGAAAGGCTTTCGCTGGTCCGCGCCGAAGCACTGCACCTCCTAGGGCGCGGACCACGATGACATCGCGGGCTGAACTCGAATATCAGATTGCGACACGGGCAGACGGCCGCTGCGAATATTGTCAAATGCATCAGAGCCTGCAAGGGGCAACTTTTCACGTCGAGCACATCGTGCCTAAGTCGCACGGAGGCGCTACCAATCTCGATAATCTCGCATGGGCTTGTCCTGGGTGCAACCTTCGCAAATCCGACCGACTGGATGCTGTTGATCCCGGTAGTGCGGCTACGGTTTCATTATTTCATCCACGCGCGCATTTATGGCACGAGCATTTCGCATGGGATGATTACCATATTATCGGCCTTACGGACATCGGTAGAGCCACGATTGCCGCGCTGGATCTCAATCATGAAAGGCGGATAAAGATTCGGCAGGCGGAACAAGTCTTCGGGCTTTTTCCTCCCGAATAACGATTTGCAGCACCAAGCAGTACGCACCGGTTTCAGGCCGCGGCTTTTAATTCGCCTTTCAGTACTAGGTCCTCAGCGCCGGCACGATTTCCGCGTTTGCTGCGTGCCAGCCTGGCGCGAGGCCCGCGAGCACTCCCACAACGGCGGAGACGACAATGCCTGTGGCCGCCAACGGCCATGAGGGCCGAAACGCGATCGTCACCGCTTCGGCCCCCACGGATAAGTGACTCGTTTGTAGCACCAGCATTGCGGCGCCGACGCCCAGTATGCCGCCGGCCAGGCTCAACAGGGCGCTCTCGGCAACGATCAGCCGGAACACGCGCGCTCCCGTGAAGCCCAAGGTTTGCAGCACCGCGTGCTCTTGAATCCGGTCTTGAACGGACATCACCG
Organism: Lacipirellulaceae bacterium; assembly: GCA_036503915.1. Taxonomy (GTDB): domain Bacteria; phylum Planctomycetota; class Planctomycetia; order Pirellulales; family Lacipirellulaceae; genus JABDGM01. Next base: position 2,329 of record DASXWB010000184.1, read on the forward strand.
TCGTCGTGGCCACGAGCGCGAGCACCAGGCCCACGCAAGCGTACCCCAGGTAATGCGCTAGCCCGATCAGCTGAGTCAAATCGCCGAGGCTCTTGGCTTGAAACACACCCTTGGGCCGCGTGTCAGTCTCCACAGGGCCGCCGCGAAAGAGCGCATCGATCTCGTCCGATTTCGCGGTCGGATCGACGCCCGCATCAAGCAATACTTCGTGCTGCGTCACGGTGCCGACAAGGTCTTCGTTCTTCCCGCGCTGCAAGAATTCAAGATGGGAGTAGATGTAATTCTCCTCAGCCGGATCGTTCGAAGAAAACACGGCGGCGATTTGAACCGTCAGCGCGCCGATCGAGAATTTGTCGCCCGCCTTGAGGCTGCGTCGGCCGGCGACGGCATGGCCCACCACGGCCGCATCCTGGTTCTGTTCAAACTCAGACCAGCTACCGGACAGGAGCCTAAAATCTCGGGCCGTCTGAAGTTTCTTTGGCGGCACGCCGTAGAACACGATTACGTCTAGGCTGGCCCGGCAATTGTTGGTAAACACCTGGATCGGCACCACGTCGCGAACGCCGGGCAGCTTGGCGATCTTCTCCGCGTAGTCTTGCGGCAAATTGCTCGTGGCCGGGCAAAACTTATTTGCCTGAAACATTACCAGCGATTGCTTCGACTCTTGCCGCGTCTCGAGATCGTTCATCCCGCGCTGCACCGCGCCGACGAAACAGAACACAAACAGCGCCACCGCCGATCCGCTCACCGTGAGAATCGTCCGCGACCGGTGTCGCCACAGCGTCTTCAATAAGTAAGGTGCGAATTTCAACACGATATTGATTCTCTAAACAACTCGACTTCAAGCGCCCCGAAACGCTGCCGCCGGTCGGACCGGACCCGGTTTTTCGAACAATTTCCCGTGCTCCAAGCGAAGCTGCCGCCCCGCGATCGCCGCGGCTTCGGCATCGTGCGAGACCATCAGCAGAGTCACATCCAGCTCCTGATTCAGCCGCTCCAAAAGCCGCAGAATCTGCACCGACGTGTCATCGTCCAAGTTGCCGGTCGGCTCATCGGCCACGACGACTTTGGGGTGCGTCACGATCGCCCGGGCGATGCCCACCCGCTGTTCCTGACCACCGGAAAGCTGCCGCGGGTAATGCTCGGCACGGTCAGCGAGGTCCACCGCTTGCAAGGCCACCTCGGTTCGCCTGTGCCTTTCGGCGCGCGACATCGGCAGCAAGAGCAGCGGAAGCTCCACATTCTCAAATGCCGTCAAAACCGGAATGAGATTATGCGTCTGGAAGATGTAACCGATGTTCCGGGCCCGCCAATTGGCCAGCTTCGTGCGCGACAGCCTGGTGATTTCCACGCCGTCGACCGTAATGCTCCCGGCATCGGGCCGGTCGATACCGGCAATCAGATTCAGCAGCGTCGACTTACCCGTTCCACTCGCGCCCATCAGCGAAACAAATTCGCCGTCTTCGACATCCAACGAAATGTCGTCGAGCGGCGTGATTGTCTCGCCGCCCTTGTGGTACCGCTTGGTGACGTTGCGCAATTCGACGAGCGCCATGATTATTCTCCTGAGGGCAGCCGCCGCATCGCGTGCTGCGCACCGGCCGGGGCCGCACTGCTTGCCGCGATGGCTGCATCTTCGTTCTCAATGCGAATCCGCTTCCCATCGGAAAGTGATTCGCTGCCGCGAGAAATCACGCGGCTGCCGATCGTGAGTCCCTGGGTTATTTCCACGAGGCCGCCGGCCGCCGTGCCGCCGGTAGTAATCGCGGTTTTGCGTGCCACTCCGTCCGACTGGTCGGCAACCCAAACGAACGGCCCGTCTTCGCCCTGGTGAATCAACGGTTGCGGCACGAATAGCCGCGTTTCGCCGGAATCCTCGGCCACGTCGCCGGCCGCTTTTGGCGCCAGGTAGGTGACGTCCACGAGCATCTCGGGCTTGAACATCGGGCTGGGCGAATCCAATCCCACTTTCACTTCGAGCGTGTTCTTTTGAATGTTCGCTTCCGAGCTGACGAACAGTACCTTGCCGGAAATCGGCTCCGACAGCGCTGGGTTGTTGATGAATACCGGCTGCCCGAGACTCACCTTCGGGATGTCCGCGAAGCGCACATCCACGCGAACCTGCAGCATGTCGGGCCGATACAAGGTCACGACCGTGCTGCCGTCAGCGTTGGGCACCGGGCCCATACCGCCCGCGAGC
>DASXWB010000185.1:0-3268 GCA_036503915.1 Lacipirellulaceae bacterium
ATCGCGTCCACTTTGCCCGCGCAACCGAGCTTTTCCAGCGACAGGGCAATGTTTTCCGGCGGACCGGATGAGCCGACGGCGACTGCGAATCCCTCGGCCGACAATGCGCCGATTAATTCGGCGGCCCCAGCCATCGCATGAAAATCACCGCGGAGAACTGCGCGGAACAGCGATTCCTTGCGCTGGTCGAGCGCTGCGATCCGCTCGTCACTGATGTCGGGGCCCAAGGTGCGGCGAAGGATATCTCGGCTGGTGCGGCCGAAGTCGGCCGCAAAGGCCGCTTCCGTGTAGTCGCGGCCAAGCTCGGCGTATAACTGACGCCAACTCGCGAAGTGGGCCTGGTACGAATCCACGAGCACGCCGTCCACGTCGAAGATTACGGCGGCGCTTGGCATGGGCAAATTGATCGCAAGCAGCAATGCTAGGTCGCACGCGGTTGCAAGGCCGAGAGCACAAATTCGCTCGCTATTGTAATGTGCACAACTACTGTTGCACAACTTCTCTGCCGCCGCCAATGGTGCGCACTACCAAGCATCCGCTATCGGAAAAGAGAATTCGCCGGCAGGCGACGGCCCAGTTGCTCGTGCGACAACCGACGCGGTGCCGACTGCTGGTTCGCAATTCTTTCGACTTCGCCAGTTGCGCTCCCCATTTGTGCCATTAAGTGAGCATGCTGCTCTGTGGCCGTGCGTTCTAAGTCAGCGAGTTGCTCATCAACTTGGCGCTCGGCCTGTGCCAGCAGTTTTTGCGAGCGATCTTGGGCGGCGCGCAACAGGGCAATCTCCATGGCCTCGGCGACGGCCGGGCCGATACTCGACCAGAGCGTGCACTGGGGCTCGTCCAAAGTGCCGCTGAGCGCGATGCGCAGAGTAAGCCTGTCCGCTTTCTGCAGCGTTTCGCTCAGTGCCGCGGCGAGTGGCACGCTGCGCAGATTCCCATGGAGCGCCGGCGCGGCCTGCACGCGATTTTGCACCAGTTGAATTTCGCCAGCCAGCGCTTCGCCGTGAATCACCAGATTCCCCGCAAGCGATGCCTCAGAGGGCGCAAGAGTCAAGCTGAGCTGCTCGGCCTGCCCCATTTCGAGCTTCGGCAGCAGAATCCGGCTTCCGGTGATGACGAGCTCATCGCGCGGAACCGAAACCGTGCGGTCGATAATCGCTTGCAGTTCGATCGACTGCGAACCGCTGGTTTTCATCCGCAGGCGGATTGGCTTGGTGTGAGCCGACGGTGTGGTCGTAAAATCAGTGAGCGTGCCGCGCAGCTCGACCGGCGCGCCGCCCTGCCGGCTGGTGCCGTGCAGCTCCAGCGCGCGGATCAGCAGCTGCGGCGCAGGCCGGCAGCCGGCAAAAAGCATGTCTTCGCCGCGCGCCGCTCGACGCGGCGCCGGCTCCGCCGGCGCAACCGTTCGCATCCAGCGCAGCCAACCAAGCAGCTCGTCGAGCGGCCGCGTGACTTCATCGCGCAGCAAGTATGCGGTAAGCGCGCTCGCGTTCGCAGGCTCCAGCCGCAGTCGCTCGCGCATGAATTGCTGATCGTGTTGCCTTGCGGCGACGATCGCGCGGCGGTCCGTGTCAAGCGCTCTGAGCATGGTGTCAAGCTCGGCGGTCACCTGCGCGATGTCGTTTCGAAGTGCGGAGGCCTGATCGGGAAGCGCATGCAAGCGGTCCTCGTGCCGCAAGGGATTTTTCTGAGCCGCATCGGCAAGTTGCTGAAGCTCGGTAGAGCGCTGCGCCAGCTCGCGAACGCGTTGCTCCAGCCCGGCCGATCGGTCGGACCAGCGAGCGCACAACTCGTCAGCGAGCTGAACACTTTTGAATTGCCTGCCCCAGTTTTTTCCGAGTTGCTCGTCGAGCCGGAGAAGCCAGTCTTCGATCCGCTCCGCGGCGACGTCGTTAACCAGGAGCCGGCCTCGCGCGGAGTGCCGATTCTCATTCGGGGTTACGGAGCCAAGCCGTAGGCCGCTCGCGGTGCCGCGGTCAATTACCGCCTGCTTGTACAGAAGCGGTTGTGAAGCCACGTCGAGGACCACGTGGTCCGCTTCGATCAGGTTTTGTGCCGGCGCGTTCGGATTTGCAAACCGTAAATCGCTGAGGACGACTTGAGACTCGAGCATCGCCACGCGCGCATGCTTTATTTCCAGCGGCAAACCTGATGCAGTTCTGCTTGAGCGCGCCGCGACCGATCGCAGATGGCGCCCCAGACCATATTGCGCGGCCAGCAGCACGACCGCCACTAACAGCAGCCGCGGCACGAGGATTTGCCATTGTAAAAAACGCGTCATGGCATGCCTCCGTGTAGCGGCTTGTTTTGTGGATAGGCTTCCCAGCGGCGAGCATCCAGCTCGCATACTTCAGCGTCGGCCGCAACAGATTGCATGCGACAGAATGCGGCGTTTACCAAGCAATACGCGGGATACGCCAGATAAACGCCGACGAGCAAGGAGCCTGTCACCACGGTATTGTGGAATCCAAGCCAAGGCCCCAGCGGGAGTGCGTACAGCCAGGCATACAGCGGCTGCAGCGATTCGACGCTCAGCGCGATCGCGCCTAACTTATGCGTGAGCGAATCGGCCCACGGGCTGGCAAATGAGAACACAATAGCCGCCGCCACCGCGAGCCCTTTATTCACGCGCAGCGTGAACAGCATCGCGCATAACGAAATCGCGATGAGGTTCCCCTTGGGCACCAGCCCGAGGATCATGCCGAGCGTAAAGCCCGCCGCGAGCTGACGCGGCGTACTAACGCCGATCAGGCGCTGAATTGCTGGTCGCAAAATGGAACGGCGAGGCGAGGGCATCCGGAGTCCTTTCCGGCGCTCTGCGGACAACGGGCAGGAGGGGGTCGGGTGGAGGTGGGCCGCTAGCGCGCAGCGTCAATCGCTCGGAGCGACTTGGCGTGCTATGGCAGATATCGACCCTAAGCGCGAAGACGCTTCATGAGACTCGCCGGTGGCGTTCAACTCGCCGCTAGCCGTGCTAGCATGCGGCATCCGACTTGATCGCAGCCCGCAGCGCAAGCAAGGAAAGATGCACGCTAAACCCTTGCTTGCGCTGCGGGCTGCAAACCAGCGGAATTATCGCGACGGATTCACGGCGTCGCCTCGCGACTGCTGCGTCGCCAGCAAGCGAGCGAGGATTTGCTTGGCGCGCGGATCGGCCGGTTCGAGGTCGTGCATTTTTTTGAGCACCAGCGCCGCGGCGCTGAGCTGCTGCTCGTCGCCTTCCAGTTCGTAGCGCCGCTCGTGCAACAGTGCCAGCGCCATGAGGAAT
>DASXWB010000186.1:0-5042 GCA_036503915.1 Lacipirellulaceae bacterium
GTGTTCTTCGATTCGCTCGAGAATTATTTCGGCGACGGCGACGGCATCGCGGCCCGCGGCGCCGTCGACGCGCGGCGCGCGGCCTTCGCGCACGGCCCTCACAAAATCGCGCTGTTCCTCTTGGATCGCGTTGCCGGCTGCCGCCTGGTGCACTGTTCGCACCAGGAGTTTGTCGAAGAGATGCTCTTTCCAATAGGCGCAGTCCTCGGCCGATAGCCGGTCGAGGCGAAAATCACGCCGCAGAACGTCATCGCTTGGCCTGACGACCGTTGCCTCGTGCGTGGCGAAATTCAGCGAAGTGCTGCCGCGGGCCGTAAAGACGGTCATTGTCCGCTGCTGCTGAAAACTAACTCGCGACGCCGAGAGTTGCGCCACGCAGCCGCTGGCAAACGTCAGCCGCGCTGTGGCCAGGTCTTCATGGCCGCCAAGCACCGAGATGCCGATCGCCTGCACATCCGTCACGGTCGAGCGGGCGAGTGACAACGCGATGTCGAGGTCATGGATCATTACATCGAGGACCACGCCGATGTCCGTCGAGCGGAATGTATAACCGCTGGTGCGTGTGGCGTCGATGAACTTTGGATCGCGCACATCGGCCGAAACGGCCAACAGGGCCGGATTGAAGCGCTCAACATGCCCTACTTGAAGTGCCAGGCCTTTCTTGCGCGCCAACGCGACCAGCTCGTTGGCATCGGCCGTACCGGCAGCAATCGGCTTTTCAATTAAAAGCGGCACGCCGCCGGCCAAGAGGTCCATGCCGATTGCGTGGTGCGAATGCGTCGGCGTGGCGATGATGGCCGCCTCGATTTCGCCGATCAGCTCGCGATAATCGGCAACGCCGCGCGTGCGAGCTTCCTGGGCGACGCTCGCCCGGACAGCTTCTACCGGTTCGGCCACCGCAACCAGCTCGATCTCTTCGAGCGCGGACGCGATGCGGGCGTGAATCCGCCCCAAATGGCCGGCCCCGATGACGGCGACACGCAATGGGTTCACGCCGCCCTCCTTGCTTCGCGGCTGCGACCATGCCGGCCCACTTGCTGTCCTTCGACGAACGCCAGCAACTGGTTCACTTGCGGCACAAGCTGCCCATTGCTGCGCAGCACTTCGCGCGCCGGGTCGACGCCAACCTTGGCTCGATAAATGAGGCGGTGCGCTTCGGCCAGGCAGTCGATCACATGCGGCGCGAATTCGTGACGCTTCAGAGCTACGATGTTGATGCATCGCGGCCGGGCCGGCGCGCCTTCGCAAAGCATGAACGGCGGCACGTCGTGCAGCACGCGGCTCAAGCCGCCGATGAAGCTGTAACTGCCTATGGTCGTGAAATGGTGCACCGCTACGGCGCCGGAAATCGACGCATAGTCGTCGACATGCACGTGCCCGCCCAGTAGCGAGCCGTTGGCCATAATGATTTGGCTGCCCAGCTTGCAGTCGTGCGCGATATGACAGCAGGCCATGAGAAAATTCTTGTGGCCGATGCGGGTAATCCCGTCCTCTTTTTCGCTGCCGCGATTGATCGTGACGCCTTCGCGAATCGTGTTGCCGTCGCCGATGATGACCTGCGTGTCGCTGCCGGAATAACTGATATCCTGCGGCTCGCCGCCGATGACGACGTTAGGATACACCAGGTTGTCGTGCCCTAACGTCACGCGGCCCAAAATGGTGACGGAATTTAGCAGCCGCGTGCCGCTTTTTATTCGCGCCTGCGGCCCGACGACTGAAAATGGGCCGATCTCGACGTCATCATCAATTTCCGCCGCCGGGTCGACCGATGCGGTCTGGGCGATGCGAGCTGTCATCCTTCGTTACTCCAGAAAAGCCGACATGAAAAGTTGGGCGGGCGATTGCACCCTTTGCAGGAGGGGGTCTCCGACCCCGACGCCCGAATCGCGCGGCGAGGGTTCATTTTGCAACGCGAAATCGACGTCAGAGACGCCTCCCACAGCCAGTCACTTATGCACACTTCCGTTCTGCGCGCATTTGAAATGGCGCTACACTGTCCTCCGCCTGTTCCAATAATTGCTTGGCGAGCTCCGCATGAAGCTGGTGGCCCGATCGATAAGCCACGACATGGCCGATGATTTCGCAACCAGTCAAGGCAAGATCGCCTACCACGTCGAGCAGCTTGTGCCGCACGCACTCGTTCGAGAATCGAAGCTTGTTGTCGATCGGCCCGTATGGCCCGAAGATCAATAGATCGCTCGCCGTCACGCGCTGGCCCAGGCCTTGTGCGAGCATCCCCTGCGCCGCGTCTTGCGGAATGAATGTGCGGCACGGGGCAATTTCGCGGCGGAACGCATCGGGCGTTACGTCGAGCGCATACGTTTGCCGCCCGATCGCATTGCCCTCGCCGTAGTCCAATTCGAACGAGACCGATAAGCCGGCCGTGCGCGCGGGCTGCGCCTCAATCCAGCTTTGGTCGCCGCCAACGTGAACGCTGCGCCCGACTACGATCTGTCGCACAGGCTGCCGCTGCTCAACAACGCCCGCAGCATCGATCGCTTGGACAAATGCGGCCGCCGAGCCGTCACACCCGGGCATTTCCTGTGCATCGACCCACACTTCGCAGTTGTCGACTCGCAGCCCCGCCAAGGCCGAAAGCACGTGCTCAACCATTTCCACGCGAATGCCGTCCAGTTCGAGCGTCGTGCGTCGCGGCATGTCAATTCGCAGCGAGGCACGGGCCGGTACTCTAGCGCCCGGACCAAGATCGTGCCGAACGAACGTGAGCCCGGCGTCCTCGGCGGCCGGCCAGAACTCCACGCGCACGTCGCGGCCGCTGAAATAACCGAATCCCGTGACGGATACCGGCCGGGCAAGCGTGCGTTGGCGGCGCGCAACTGACATCGACGTGAGACTCCGAGCGCGAGGTGCGTCCGAGGCGGACTTGGGGTGTAGTCAAGCTTAGCCTGACAAACCTGACATAGGTCGGCTTTGCCTGCTCAGATCCGGCGCGTGGTCAGGCAAAGCCCGACCTGCGGCCGATCACCGGGGGCGCTGCGCACCGGGCTGTGCTGGCCGCCCAGCCTGCTGCGCCGGCGGTTGCTGCGAGGTTGCGTCCCGGCTGTTGATCAGCATCAGCACCTCGAGCGTAATGTCGATCGAGTCTTGATGGACCACAAGCTTGCTGATTTCGCGGCGCACGTCGTCGGGCCGATTGGGATCAATGGGTTCACCGCTGAATCGCAACACCAGGCCAATGTTATGCCGCTTGGCGTAATAATCCACCGCTTGCACGACCTCTTGATAAGTCTGATAGAGGACTTTCGCCTCTCGTTCCATGAACTCCTTCCGGAGCCGTCCCATCTTGAGCTGCAATTCGGCCATCATGCGGGCGACTTCTTCGTCGGCCCGCTTGTATTCGGCCGAGCCGACGCCGAACGTATTGCGATGTGCCTCAGCCTTCGTAATCGTTTCGCGTTCCGCCTTCAATTCCGCGTCGGCACGCTCCATGTCGGCTTTCATGGCGTCCATGGTGGCCTTGAACCGAGCATGCCGCTTGAAAATCGCGCTGATATCCACGACGGCGATTCCGTATTTGGATACGTTCGCGCCCAGCGGTGCCTGCGCCGCCTGACCTAGCGGCGCCTGACCTTGCGGCGCCTGACCTTGCGTTGCCTGGCCTTGCAACGTCTGCGCGGACAACTGCCCGAACGTCGATAGAGCAACCGCTACAGCGGTCGTCACCAGGGCCCACCTGCCATTGAGAAGCGATTTCACGTCAGCACTCCTTGCTGTAAGGGGGTCGTCTATGACCGGCTTGATTGGACCAGGTTGCGATTCAACTGCGCATCGCCGAACCCTTGGCCACGGCAGCGCGTGTCGCGGGAACACGGCCCGGCTCAAAAAATGCGGGGCGTATTGTGGCGAGAAGCGAGAGGTGCGTAAAGGGCATTTTTCCGGTGGCGCGCAGCCTTCGAATCTCTGCTATCAACACCTCCTATCATGGCCGATCTCGCCGGTCAGACGGCGGCTAACTTTCGCCGCAGTAGCCCGAGCGAATCGAACCAGCGAAGCGCCGTGCTTTGGCAAAAACTGCAAACAAAAGACTACCCGCAACGACTCGCCAATCGTTTACTTCGACACTGCTGGCTGATTACTGGTTGATTTTCGGCCGGACAAATCATCCGCGGGGCCTACCACTTCATGGAATTGATCCGTAAAATTGAGAGCTGCCGGACGCTCGGTGAACGGCGACGGCAAGGCTCTTCATCTGGCGGCTTCGTGAAACATTTCCCCGACGCATCTTAATGCTTCATCGCCTGCGCCGCGGTCGCACCGTCGAGAAGCAATTCCCGGGAGATTCCCAACCGTGCCATCGCTGTTCGTGATCCAAGGCCGCGATCAGGGCACGCGGTACCGGCTCGAAGAGCCCGTCGTGACGATTGGTCGCGGCGCCTCCAATGTGATTCAGCTGCACGACACCGAGGTATCGCGCGAGCACGCCGAAATTCGCCGGCGCGGCGACGCCGTCGTGATCGTCGATCTCGATAGCTCGAATGGCACGTTCGTAAACCAGCGCCAGATCAAAGAGCAGGAACTCGCCAGCGGCGACCAGCTTCAGCTCGGCCGGACGCTATTGCTCTATACGGGCGTCACCGAGGGTCGATTCGAGGACCTGGCCGACAAGATCAATATCGTCTCCCAGAGCTCCGACGACGACGGCTCGCGGATCGTGCACACGATGCACCAGTCGGAGGGCAGCGAAATCCTGTCGGCGCCCGAAGAAACCTCGTCGCCATGGCTCGCCCGCGCGCGCAGCAACCTGCAAATCATGTACCGCACGGCCCTGGCCGTGAGCCATACGCTGGATATCGATCAGCTGCTGGCGCGAATCATGGACATGATCTTCGAGTGGGTCGACGCCGACCGCGGCTGCATCATGCTCAAGGACCTCGACACGAATCAGCTCGTGCCCAAGGTGCGCCGGCACCGAAGGGGACTGTCAAGCGATGATCGCATTACGATCAGCCAGACGATACTGGATTACGTGGTGGAGCGCAACGAAGGCGTGCTCACCAGCAACGCCCGCGACGACGATCGTT
>DASXWB010000187.1:0-6058 GCA_036503915.1 Lacipirellulaceae bacterium
TGCGCGACTTGAGCCGCGTCGTGAAAGTCGAAGCGGCGTTTGAAACCTCGTCCGCCGGCAATTCGGAAGAGAATACGACGAGTTGGACAGCGGCGCAAAACGGCGACGGCACGCAATGGATCACAAAACTGAAGACCGATGCGCTATTACCCGGCACACGGCATTTTGTGACTGTGCGGGCAACGGACGAAGTCGGACATGTGGAGCAAGCAATATCAGGCGGGGTGCAAGTCGTCGCAAAACGGGGCGAAGCAGAGCAGTCGACGGAGCAGCTCACGAAGCGCAAATCGGCCGATATTGACGGCGTGGTGTTGTTCCGAGGGAGAGCATTGCAAGCGAAGGTGCAGTTCGATCCGCCTCTTTCGCCGCCAATTGAGCCGGTTGATACCAATGACGCCGGCCGATTTAGATTTACCAATGTGCCGCCGGGAAAGCACACGCTATGGGCACGCGGGCAGAAGAACGGCTACTTTCGCAACGCCCGGGAGGAAATCGTGGTACCCGCCGAGGGGTCGACGACGCCCATCTCTGTGACCCTGAACGCCAAGTGAAAGCACTTTTGCCGCCATGGCCTGCACTTGAAGACACTGGTTCAATCGCTACAACCCTTGAACTTTGACCATTCGATTCAACCTTGCAGCAACCGTACGCCGATAATTTTCCCGAAACCTCAAAGTTTCCACGTTTCGACGCTTGCATGACGCTATAGCACGGTTGCCAGCATGTTTGTTCAGCGGTGGTCATCAAGGACGGCTCTTGTGGTCTTGTCGGCGCTGGCCGGCTGCGCCACGGTGCCGCCGGAGCCGGCGCTGCCGCCGACCTCGCCGGCCGATTTGCTGAGGGCGGCCACAGAAGGTGACACAACCGCCGTCGCAATTACCGCGCCTAGCAGCCCGCATCCCACGCTGCCGGAATTCTTAGGCATCCCGCAGTGTTGCGCCGCGATGCAGCGATGCTGCAGTATCACGGCGAGCCAAGTCGCATTTTGTTTCCCAGGCCTGGCCGGTTTGATGGACGGGCTTGGTCCGGTGCTGCCGCTAAGCGACCCGGCAAACTTGTCAGATTCTGCGCCTACGGCAGTGCAGACGGCGGCCGAAATCCAGGCGCAAGAGGCCCAAGCCGCGCAAAAGATTGCGGCGCTACGTTACCTGGCGACGATCGGTTGCCGCGGCTGTTACGAGGGCGTGGAAGAGGCGTTTATCGCCGGGCTCGAAGATTGCACGGAAGAGGTACGATGGGAGGCCGCCAAGGCGCTACGCGATACGACAACAAATGCCTGCCAACTGTGCAACAGCGACAAATGCTGTAGCGAGAAAATCCAGAAGAAGCTTCGTGAGATGGCGTTTGAGACCGACGATTCAGGCTGCCCGAAAGAACCGTCCGACAGAGTCCGTCGCCAGGCGCGCCTGGCACTTGAGGAATGTGGTCCGCCACCAACTGCTCCTCAGGCCGCACCCGTACCGGTGCCTGAAGAAGGTCCGGAAGAAGGCCCTGAGGAAGGTGCACCGGAACCCGTCGAGGGTGAAGGCGAGGCGGAAGGGCCTCTGACGAAGAACGGCAACTCGGTCCCAGCGGCGGGCGCATCCACAGCAGAAGCCACGGCGGAGTTGAGCGGCACAGAAATCAGCTCGCGGGCAACTCTCCATCCGCCAACGATCCTTGACCGCCAAGCCACGCCGAGCGTCAACCAATTGCCGGTCTATCCCTGGTCCATCAAGCGATGATTGACGGCCGAGATCGGTCGTCTATTTGCAACGAATTAAGCTTCGCTTGGGACATCTGAGGAAAGCTTGCGAAGCTATATTCCGCTTCACGGCTTAACTTTATCCCCGAGCCCACATTGTGCGATTAGCACAATATCTTTTACAGCCCTCCTCTCCCGCTTGTCGTCGGCCGTCGAATACGTGTATGTTCGGCGTAAGCTCGCCGGTCCATGGGGTAAGCCGCCCGCGGTTCATATCTGCTATAATCAGTGGCTGGTGAACCAAGCCTGGCGAGCTGTCTCGGCCACCTGCATCTCTTTGATTGGGCCATCATCCAGATCGGCCACCGTCAATACGTCGTGCGACTTCCATGAGCTGGAAATCCCGGTCCAACGGTAATCGAACGAATCGCGGCGGCCGCACGGGCACGAGCGCCGCACGCGGCCAGGCGGTCCCCCGTTGGCAGGACGCCGGTGCCGCGTCGGGACGTAGTCGTGCACGTAGCCGAAGTCCGATAAGCCGCTGGTTGATCACGGCACTAGTCGGCGCTGGTCTTCTCGTGCTACTAGTCGCCTTGATGCTCTTGCGCGAATGGCGGACCCAGGTGATCATCGTGACCGCCACGGATTACTCCCTGCCCGCTCCGCTGAACCCGTGGGCCGTCGAGGACGGCAACGCCTTAAAGGAACTGCAGCAGGAAAATCTGACACCGGTCACGGATATCACTGACAAGTGGCGCGCACAGCCCAACTTGGCCACCTTACTACAGCTGCTGGAAGAAGAAATCGAGCAAACCAGGGCACCGCTGATCGTCTACATCAGCATGCACGGAATCGTAAACGACGAGCGCATGCCATGCCTCCTGCCGCCGGGTGTCGGGCCAGCCGAAACGACGAAACTGTTGCCGGTCCGGCCCATCTTGGAGCACATAAGTCAGCTGGCGGCGGCTCGGGATGCACTGGTTATCCTCGACTGCAACCGATTCCGCGCGAGCTGGAATCTAGGGATCGTGTACAACACTTTTACCGAACGATTGCAGGAGGTTCTCAAGTCGAATCCTGTGTCGAAAGTGGCCGTGTTATGCTCAGCGGGCCCCGGCCAGGTGAACTGGGCATCAGGCGATCTGCAAGGTTCGTCGTTCGGAAGATACCTGCAACTAGGCCTCGCCGGCGCAGCCGACTCGGGCGAAAGCGCCAATGGCGACGGCAAAGTATCGTTGCATGAGTTGGTGACATATCTTCAGCGCGAAGTGAACGCCTGGTCCGAGTTCAATCGGGGCGAATCTCACAAGCCCACGCTGGCGTCAGGCGCGATTGAGGACTTCCACGTTGCGTATAGCGTTCGAGATGGCGAAACGCTTGAAGGACTTGTAAGCAAGTTCTATGCGCAGCAGCGTGCGGAACCAGAAAAACGAACCGAAATCGCGGCGCTTTGGGCCAAACTTGACAAGCTTCGATCGCAGGAACTGGTGCGGCAGGATCCTTTAGCGTGTCGAGATTTTGAATTCGGCCTGCTTCGGCTCGAGGAGCTTTGGCAGGGTGGCTCAGCGTATCGCCAAAGTGCCGAGGACGAATTGATTCTGCTGAAAGACAAGTTAGCTCGGGCGGTCGCTCGAAAGGACGAGGTCGCAGATAGCCGCTCTGTGTCCGATCATTTAGGTCTCGGCACAATTGGCGTCGCGGCGCATACATTGCCACTGGCGGAGTACTTTGGAGCATGTGACGCGCAGCTGTCGGAGCGCATCGGTCAGCTGTGGAAAAAGCCGGCCAACTTGGCTGTCAATGTTCCATTAGATAACGCTACTGACGAGCCGGAGCTGGAAACTGCCAGGCACCTGGCTGAGATGCAGCTGCTCCTGGCAGCTCAGAATCAAGGCGTGACTTCGTTATGGCAAACTCAAGACCCGCTGACCAGCGCGCTAAAGCTTCGGGATCGCGCGGAAAAGTTCGCGGTTCCGCGCGGACCGAAAGGACTCCCCGGCGACGAACGCGCCCACTACTTCGCGCGCCATGCGCTGAATGCAGCGGACGCGCGGCGGCGTTTGGTGGAAGATGCCCTGTTCATTGGTCCGCGCTCCGGTCAGGATTTCGCCGAATTGGTGACCGAGGCCGTGGAGCTTTACGAGAAGGCCAACGCGGTGATGCAGGAGGCCACGGCCGCGTACGCTGTTCGCGATACGGCGCTTGCTGAGGCGCCCTACCTCGGATGGTGGTTGTGTGGTCCAGCCAGCTTGGAAGTTCCAGACCGCAACGCTCTAATTAGCGAGCTGATCGAATTAATCCGACAATCGCGCGCCTTGAATCAGGCAATTACGTCGCCCGAAAAACTCGCTGATCGAGGTGCTTCGCCTGAGAGCAGCGGCCTTGCCTTCCAACACCTGACCTCCGCCGCGCTGAAACATCATCAGACGCTCAAAGATGCGTTCAAGCGAAAATGTGAGGACTTGCTCGGGGCTGGGTCGCAGGGGACTGCCGGATGGACGGCGTTGGATAGCGCCCTTAGGACTCCGCTAATCCCGGCAAATCAGCGAGGTGTATTGCTCGCGAAGCGGGATGACGTCTCCGAACAACTATTTTCGCGATATTCCGAAACGAAACAAGCGGCGCATGAAGCGCTAGCTGGCAACAATACCGACGAAAAGATCTCGGTCGCGGGCAGTGATTCGATCGCGACGTACCTTGAAGCGATGCAGTCCTGGGATTCGCATCCGCTGCTGGAGATCTTACCGGGAAAAAATTTCGAGGCCGCAAAACGGAATCTTGACTGGTGTGACGACGTGGCGATGCATCTGCGCGGTCGCCTGGCCCGGCTTCCATCCTATGAAGACGACGGCGAGGGCGCGACGGAACGCCCCGGCGACGACATTTTCGGCGACCGCCAGCAGTTGAGCCGAGCCGAATCCGAGTTGCGCGCGTCGGCATCCCTAGGATTTGGTTTAGACGGGATCAAGGTTGACCCCATCATCGCGCTTCGCGAATTCGATCTCCGAGCGTTGCTCGCATGGCATGGCGAGCGCGCGATGGAAGACTTCTGGGGCGATGAGACCGGTCTGGATGATCCTTTTTTCGTCCGCGCCGCGAAGCATTATTTCGATGCGGCCTCGAATCTTGGCACCCCGACGCCGGCCTTCCAGCCGCATATCCGCGGGCTGAAAGATAGACTTGCGCAGCTCGAAAAAGCCAAGCGTGAACGGGTTCAGCTGCAGGCCACGCCGACGCTCGTGGACGAGGAATCGGGCGACGTGGAGGTCCAGATCGACGTAAGCGCGACGCGCGCAAGCTATCCAGCTGGCCAGGCGGCGATTTACCTAAGAAACGAAGAGTCGCGGCAGCGTTTCAAAATCGATCCGGCGTCAGCCACCAACACCTTTTTCGAATATCCGGCAACGAGCGCAGCGAAAAACTATGTGATCGCGATTCGCTCGGCTCCGAGAGATCAGCCACGGGCGGAGGCTGTTTCTTTTTTCCGTGGCCAAGAGGTTACCGACCCGTTTGAAATGCCCACGTTTGAGGGCGTGCGCATTGTCTATGCGCCGCACAACTACGTTAGCCAAACCATCACCCTCTCGGGCGACGATCCGGAGCAGCTGTCGCTGGTTTTCATTCTCGACTGCTCACATAGCATGGCGGCAGCTTCGAAAGTACGAGCCGAGGGGGCAGATGTAAAGCAAAGACTTGCGCTAGCGAAAGGCGCTTTTATTGCAATGCTCAGCGATATTGCCAATCGAAACGCCGCCGGCGAAAACACCCGCGTCGGCGTGCGATTCTTCGGCCACAGGCTGGGATGGTCGCCGGCGCCAAGCGATCCGCCGCCCCAAGGTTGGTCTTCGAAGCTAATGACTAACGAGCGCTACCGCGGCCGTAAACCGGAAAAACCACATCCAGCCGTGGATGTGGAACTGGTGCAACCTTTGGGCGCATTCGACGAGGGTGTGGCCGGCGATATCACGGAATTACTTAAATCGATTGTGCCGCATGGCGAGACGGCGCTCTACCTGTCTTTGCTGCAGGCGCTCGACGATTTCAACAGCGAGGATTCAGAGACTCGCAAAAGCATCATTGCGATTACGGATGGGCAGGACTACCAATACCCGCATCCCGATTTTCCGCCGCCAATACAGATATCGCTCAGGCGGCTTCGCACGGAATACGAAAATCGAGGGCTCAAGATTCCAATTCACATCCTGGGATTTGACCTCTCGCCGGACGAAGCCGAGACGGCGCAAAAAGCATACGACGAAATCGCCAGGTTTAGCGGCGGGTCCTACACGAAAATTGGATCGGGCCGCGAACTGCTCGAACACCTCCGCGAACACTTGAATGTTGACGGTTACATCGTCAATTCCCTGCCGCTTG
>DASXWB010000188.1:0-5185 GCA_036503915.1 Lacipirellulaceae bacterium
TTTATTGTCTCCCCAGGCACGCGAGTCCGATTGAAGAATTTTGACCCGGCGTTCACCGCCGGGTTCAGGGATAAGCGTGCAGCCGAGGAGGCGCTGCTTGAAGATGTTTCGGGACTCGCCGCGGCTCAAGACGTGCTTTGGGCTAGCAAGCAGTACGCGGTCATCATAATTCTTCAAGCGCTCGATGCCGCCGGAAAAGATGGAACGATCGAGCATGTGATGTCGGGCGTGAACCCCCAAGGAGTCATCGTACACAGCTTCAAAGCTCCTTCGGAAGAGGAGCGGATCCGGCACTTTTTATGGCGGCCGGCGCGCGTGCTGCCCGCCTGTGGCACGATCGCCATCTTCAACCGGTCGTACTACGAAGAGGTGCTTGTCGTGCGCGTGCATCCCGAGTTTTTGGAGAAGCAATGGCTTCCGCAACAGGTGCGCGACAAGGGCCTCGACGAACTGTGGCCGTTGCGCTACCAGGAAATCAATGAATTTGAGCGAGCGCTGAGCAGCCAGAACGTCATTTTCCTGAAGTTCTTTCTAAATATTTCGCGCGAAGAGCAACGAAAGCGATTCTTGAAGCGGCTCGATGATCCGGAAAAGAATTGGAAGTTTTCTGCCGACGACGTTCGGGAGCGCCGTTTTTGGAACGATTATCAGCTTGCCTACGAAGAAATGCTCAGTGCCACGAGCACTGCCCACGCGCCATGGCACATCATTCCGGCCGACAAGAAGTGGTTCACCAGAGCGTGTGTCGCGGATATCATCTCGAGCCGCATCGAGTCGCTTGGCCTCACGTACCCGAAACTGAGTGAAAAAGCACTGGCGTCACTTGCCGAAGGGCGGCAGGAGCTGGAGAGCGAAAAGCAGTAATTCAACGCTTGCTCGCGGTGCGGGTCGTAGTGGATTTTATTACTTGAACGGCGATGCGCGATGTTACGGCTAGGCCGCCTGCTGGGCGTGCCCGATTAAGCTACACTTTTAAGGTCGCGCTCATCTGGTCCGCCGCTAGTGCGGTTGTCGTGCGCGATCGATTGCGGCACGCCCGTTTTGTACTTGTCTGTTTCGTCTTGTCTTGGGGGACGTCGTATGACGCAGCTGATAGCGATCCAGTTCGCGCTTTCGTTGTTAGCGGCGCTATTGGGCGCCGCAGCGGGCTGGTGGCTGCGGGGGCGGCCTTTTGCCGCCAAGGTGGCGCCATCGGTGCGGCGGTCGTCGGCGGCCGACCGCAAGGAGTTTGCCAAGCACGCCCTGCAGAGTCTGCACGCCGCGACGGAAAGCGTCCGTTCATGCGTCGAGCAGCACGTCGAGTGCATGCGCGCCCTGCAATCCGAGTTGAAATCAACCTCGTCGACGGAGCCGGCGATCATCACGAGCGCGGCCGCGTCGATCATCGCCGCCAACGGGCTGGTCCAGCACCAGATCGACGACATTCAGCGCGCCGTCAACACGAACAAATCCGAGATCAGCGAGTGCCTCACGGGCTCTGAAGGCCTGTTATTCACGTTCGGCGCGCTCGATCGCCAAAAGCACGTTTATCGAAAAGTCCTTTCCTCGCTGGAGCAGCTTGCCGCCCAACTAGTGCAGGACGTGGAAGGACACGGTCGCCGGCTGCAGCATATCAGCAGCGACATTCAGGACGGAGGCGACCCGAGCCTCGCGAGCGTTACTGGCGCGGTCACTCAAATCCTGGATGCCACGGAGGATATCCAGCGCCGCGTCGCGACGACGGAAAAGCGGATCGCCCACGAGGCCGGCACGGTCCAAATGCAGGCGATTTTGAGTCACACGGATCTATTGACCTCTCTGCCCAACCGGCGGGCCTTCGAGGCCGAATTAGAGCGGGCCGCCACGCGGCCGAAGAACCGCGCGCTTTGCACCGTCGTGTTCGTCGATTTGGATAAATTCGCGCGCGTAAACACCGAATACGGACACGAGGGGGGCGATGTCGTCCTGCGTCAGGCGGCCGGCATCATCAAGGCGATGCTGCGCGGCAAGGATTTAGTTGCCCGCTACGGCGGTGACTCCTTCGCGCTTTTGCTCCACGAGACGACGCTTCACGACGCGCTGCCGATGGCCGAGCGCATTCGCAAGCTGCTCGAAAAGAAAGAGTTCAGCCAGGGCTCGCGTCCGCTTCACATCACGGCGAGCCTGGGGATCGCGCAATTGAATCAACAAGAAATGGTGGAGGCGGACCTCACGCGCGTGGAGGCGGCTCTCGATAAGGCCCGGAACGGCGGCGGGAATATTTGTTATCGGCATGACGGGCAGAGCTGCTTCCCCGTATCGTCCGCGTTTCAGGCCGCGGAAAAAGAACCCCGGCCCGAGTCAATATCCTTGGCCTCAATCTGGCGAGATTCAACCAACCCGCAGCCGGCAACCACATCCGATGAGACCTCCGAACCGGCGACCGCAGCGAAAGGCGAGGAGGAGCCAGTTCTTTCGGGCCGCTCGCTATTTGCATCCAACCTCAACCGCCGGCTGGCAGAGTGGAAGCGCGGTGGCAACGCGGTGTCAGTCGCCGTCATGCAAGTCGACCAGATGTTGGAACTGGTGAGCCGGTTTGGCGAGCAGGGGGAGGGCTTCATTCGTCAAGTCATGGGCCGGCTATTGGAGGCGGCTACTCGCGACATGGACGAACGCTGCGAATTTGAGGATGGGCTGTTCGCACTGCTGTTGCCCGGGACCGACGAGGCTAACGCCCTTGCAGTGGTAGACCGGCTTCGCACCCAAATTCGGCAATGCAAGGTACGAATGGGCAACGATTTGTGGGACCTCACGGCCAGCATTGGCCTGGCTCATTGCACAGTCGCATCCCGCGTTATGGACATCATGCGCAGCGCGGAAGCAGCGATGCAGGAAGCCGCCAGGCTCGGCGGCGACGCCATTCGTATCGGTCAACCCGTGCCGGAAGAAGCAACGGCATAATCGGCCGGATGGCGCTGGCCCATCTTCGACATTCTTTTCGCGGTCAGAGCGTTTGGCTCTTCGCCGGGCTGAGCCTATCTCAGAACGCCGGCTCATCGAATCGAGTGGGCAGAATTTTGAAGAAAATCGAGCGCACGTCCCTTGTCGGCCGGTCCGAGGTGCGAATCATTCCTTCTAGATTGTGCAACGGACCGGGGCGACGCACTGCGTAGCGCCAGAGTTTCATCACTTCCTTGCGTTGATGTCCACTCGCACTGGTTCGGTTTGGACAAAAAAGGGCAATCGGCCGGCGACAATTCTTAAGAATCGTGGGATTCCCGGCCGATACCAGATTGACAATTTCGGACAATCACCATTAAATCCTTCCATTGATGGCAGTAGCTGGCATGGGGCCGCGTCGGCTGAATTGACCTTGACCGACGGCTCAAACGTGCCAGACTCGTGCCTCAACGACGAAGGAGCGAATTGAAAGGCTTGAAACCGCTGCCGGCTTCCGGTTGCGCAGCGTTTTCAAGCGGCCGCCAGGCATGGCGGCCATCGCGATTCGAGCTTGGAGTCGGGCCGGAACCGCGCACGTTGAATCGATTCGATATGGAGCACCATGGATGAACGGAAGTGCCGACTGCGACTCGTGCAGTCAAACGGCAACCGACGAGGAGCCTCCCGGTCCTCTGGACCTGTCTTTATCCATCCTTTCGACGGATTTAATCTACGGCGCGGAAAGCGTTTCGGTCGATACGGCGCTTAGTCTTACGCCGGGCTTTCGGCACACTCCCGAAGCCGTCGCGACGGCCACGCTGCCTCTTGCCGGGGAATATCAGGCCAACGGCTTCGCTGGGATCGCGCCGGCTCGCGAGCTGGCGGAAAACGGCGCGCCCGGTCACTCGCTCGCTTTCTTGAAGCAGTCAACCAATGCGCGCACGCGTGCCTTTCGGCGACGCCAATTCCCAGAGATTACCAACCGGGATTGGAACGACTGGCGCTGGCAAACGCGGCATCGAATTCGCACCCTTCCGCTGCTCGAGAAAATGCTGCGGCTCTCCGACGAGGAGCGCGAGGCGCTGGTTCAAGGCGGCACGATGCTGCCAGTTGGCATCTCGCCGTATTACATGAGCCTGCTCGACGCGGAGGATGCGCTGCATCCTCTGCGGCGCACCGTCGTGCCGACACTCAACGAGTTTGTGCGTACAGAAGGCGAAGCCGACGACCCACTGGGCGAGGATAGCCACAGCCCGGTGCCGGGGCTGGTGCACCGCTACCCGGACCGCGTGCTGCTCTTGCCGCTGGACTTCTGCTCCACGTACTGCCGCTATTGCACGCGGTCGCGCGTTGTGGGGCACGGCGAGTTGATGCCGCAGGAAAGCCGGCTGATGGCCGCGTTCGATTACCTGCGGCGCACGCCGCAAGTTCGCGACGTATTGATTTCCGGCGGCGACGCCTTGGCGCTGGGCGAGGATCGGCTGGAATGGATCCTGCGCAACCTGCGGACGATTCCCAACATCGAGTTCATCCGCATCGGCACCAAGATGCCGGCCGTGCTCCCTCAACGGATCACGCGCGAGCTGTGCCGAGTGCTGCGGCGTTATCATCCGATCTGGATGAGCGTGCACTTCATTCATCCGGACGAGTGCACTCCGGAATCGGCTCAGGCTTGCGCCCGCCTGGCGGACGCGGGCATTCCGCTCGGCGCGCAGACCGTGCTGCTCAAAGGCGTCAACGACGATGTGGAAACGATGCGGCAGCTCATGCACCGGCTGCTCTTGATGCGCGTGCGGCCGTACTATTTGTACCAGTGCGACCCGATCAGCGGGTCATCGCACTTCCGCACGCCCGTTAGCAAGGGCTTGGAGATCGTCGAAGGGCTGCGGGGCCACACGACGGGTTACGCCGTGCCGACGTACGTGATCGACGCACCAGGAGGCGGCGGCAAGATTCCGCTCGTGCCCAACAGCGTTATCGGACGCGACGGCGACTGGCTTCTCCTGCGGAACTACGAGGGCCGCGAATACCGGTATCATGATCCGCTGTAGCGGAGGGTGAGTAGGTGAGGAGTTATTAATTCGAACTTACTCACCTACTCACTTACTCACCATGTTAATTGGCTTCACCTACGATTTGCGTTCCGAATACCTCGCCGAGGGCTACGGCGAGGAGGAGACTGCCGAGTTCGATCAGCTAGGCACGATCGAGGCCATCGACGGTGCGCTCCGAGTCCTTGGCCATGAAGTTGATCGCATCGGCCACGCGCGGAACCTCGTCGAACGGC
>DASXWB010000189.1:0-2833 GCA_036503915.1 Lacipirellulaceae bacterium
CTGGAACGTGACGTCGATCATCGGCGTCATGTCCATCTCGGCCTGCGCGATGGAATGCTTCGCGTAACGCATAGTTCGGTATCGTATGTAAGTGCGCCGTCGCGTCGCGACTTCAAGCGGACATCAGCCCCCGGCACTGCCGGGGGTTTTGAATGCAATGTTCGCCCGAAAGGTTTAACCCCCGGCAAAGCCGGGGCTGGTGACTCATTCGGCCCGTCAGGGCGTCTTCTGTCCCCCTACATTTTGAAACCGGCTCATGAGGTTTTCGCTGACAATGCCCACCTCAAGCACCAGCTGTGCGGCCCGGTTTCGCAAGATATTGAACGCCGCAATGGCGGGAATCGCCAGCCACAAGCCAACCAAGGTTGTCACGAGCGCGAGCGCAATATCGTCGGCCAGCTCGGCCGGCTTGGGCGACACGGTGGAGTGGGCGATTTCCTCGAACGCATTCACCATTCCATGCACGGTGCCCAACAGGCCGAACAGCGGGCTGATCGTGCCGATGAGGGCCAGGTAGCTGAGGCGGTGCTCCAGGCGCATGTTTTCTTCTTCGCCGACCTCCTGCATGGCCTCGATCGCCTGCGGATAGCCGCTCGATAGCCGACCCAACCCGGCCGACAGTACTTTGCCCAGAAACGACTCGTCGTTCTTGGCCAGCTCGTAGGCCTCTTGATATTTTTTGGCGTTTAGCTGGGCTTCAAAACCTTCAATCAAGTCAGAGGGCAAAATCGTTTCGCGGCGGACCATGAGCGCGTTCATGACGATTAGGGCCACCAGCGCGAACGACAGGCTCAAAAAAATGATGCTGTACAGCGGTCCCAGCGATTTGTAGAGCCATCCCAAATAGCTTTCGCGCCGGGCCGCAGTCGGGGCCGCGTCGGTCGCGTCAGGCGCGTCGGCACCGTTAGCTGCAGGAGGCGTAGTTTCGGGTTGCGCAGTCGGCATGTCCTCGGCCGGCGCCGCCTCCTCATCAGGAATGAAATCCGGTTCGTCTTGGGCGAAAGCCGGCTGCACGCTCACCGTGCCCCACGCAGTCACGAGCGCCACGGCGCCCAGCGCCCAAACGAGCATCAGCGCCCTGCTGCGAGCCGCTGACTTCGAACTGGCCATAACATGCTCCTCGAAAGATGGATTCAACGGTTCCGCGAAAAGTTTGCTCGCCAGCACCCAGTCTAACGACGGTTCCGCTCAGGCGTAAAGCGCAACCCGGCGTACTGTGGGAGGCGTCTCCGGTGCCGACGGGCGATGGGAAATCGAATTGGCGTCGGAGACACCTCCCACAATGACGTCTACTGAACTTGCTTTGCCCAGCGGCTCCCGCCATAGCGCTCCTGCAACAGCTGCCGCGCCTGGCGCGCTTGCTCTTCTTGCCCGACGGCCTGCCACAGCGGCGCCAGATTCGCCAGCGACTCGGCATGCGCTTCGGGTACCGTGTTGTAAAGCACGTCGACGTGCAGGTAGGCCAGCAGGGCGTCTTTGGTCTGGCCCGCCTTCCGGTAACAACTGCCCAGCGCGTTGTATGCCCGCGCATGCAACTCTTTTTGTTCGGGGTTGGCGTCCTGAATTATTTTCTCGATCATGCCTACCGCCTCGTTGCCGCCGCCAGTTTCGGCCATGCTCACGGCTTTGGCGAGTGTAGCGTCGAGCTTTTGTTCCTCGGCATCGGCCCCCTCACCGGCGGTGGCCAGGGCCGCGTCGAATTGCTGGATGGCCTCGGCATGCTTTCCTTGAGCCTGCAGCGTGCGGCCCACGGCAACGGCGGACCGCACCTTGTAATCGGTCCACGGCGCCTTGGCCAGCTCGGCGTATTGCTTTTGAGCGTTTTCATGGCGACCCGTCGCCATGAGCAAATCACCCATGAGCTCGACTGCCGCTAGATAATGAAAATTCTGCGGATAGCTGCGCACGAAGGCGTTGAGCTGCCGCCCCGCGTCGCCGATTTCTCGCTGGCCTCCGAGGGCCAGCTTGCCCGCGCAGTAGGCTTTGTAGAATTCGATGTCCTCGCGGATGTAGTCGCGCCTAATCGAATCTACCTCGATCTTTTCCAGCGCCGCCAGCGCATTCGCGTACGCGCCATTCGCCGCATTCACGCGAGCCTGCGCCAACTCCGATGGCTCATCGGCAAACAACACCGCCTTGATTTCATTGACGGCGACCTTGCGGCTGCCGGGGCGGCCTTTGTTCAGCGTCAGATCGTACGGTGTCATATCATTGACTTCGCCAGTCTCCGAGCCGCGCGTCAGCCGCACGCGGTCGGCGATACCTTGGGCAGGTGCTGACGAGACATTGAACATCACAAGAATTATGGACAGCAACGCAATTAGAAGCGTCCGAAATATATGAAGCATGGGACTGTCTCAGTTTTGATGAAGGATAAGGGATGAAAGATGAGGGATGAGCGATGGACCTTGGCTCAGGACTTGGAACGCAAGCGTGTGCGACGCGGATCATGTCCCCGCTGCACGGCCTCTTGATAATTGAATAGTTTGCGACACAAGGTATCGTAATTTCGAATAAGCGATTCACAATCGGCGGCAGCGGCCTTAGCGGATCCGGTTTCCAACAGGTATTCGAGATGTTCGATCGTTTCCTCAGCGCTCGCATACGCCCTGGCTAGATAATGCAGATACTCTGGCTTGTATTGCCGAAGGGCGTGACCTTCGACGATTTGGGACGATACGCTTTTACTGGAACGGCGCGACTGGCTTCCTTCTTCGTACAATTCGAACTTCGGGAGTTTTAGAGTCATCGCATGTACCTGTAATCCCAGTAAATGGGCCGAACGGTACACCTCCAACTGCTTATGCGGACGATTCCGGGCCGCCTTTTCATC
>DASXWB010000190.1:0-11442 GCA_036503915.1 Lacipirellulaceae bacterium
CGACGTACCCTACCAAGCCGAGAGCCCTTCCATGATCCAGATGCAGACACGATTGAACGTCGCCGACAACACCGGCGCTCGCGAAGTGATGTGCATCAAGGTGCTGGGCGGCAGCCGGCGGCGCACGGCCGGCCTGGGCGACGTGATCATTTGCAGCGTCAAGGACAGCCTGCCCACGAGCGAAGTGAAAAAGAAAGCCGTCGTCCGCGCGGTCATTGTGCGCACCAAGGCGCCCACCCGGCGCCCCGACGGCAGCTACGTGCGGTTCGATTCCAACGCGGTCGTATTGATTGACAACGAGCGCAACCCGCGCGGCACGCGCATTTTCGGCGCCGTGGCCCGCGAGCTGCGAGAGCGCAAGTTCATGAAAATTGTCAGTTTGGCGAGTGAAGTGGTGTAGTAGCTGTCAGCTCTCGGCTATCAGCTGTCGGCCAGAAGCAAGGTCGATGGCTCTGGCCGAAAGCCGATAGCTGAAAGCCGATAGCTATGTTAATTCGAACGGGCGACACAGTTGAAGTTATTGCCGGCAACGACCGCGGCCAGCGCAGTCGCGTGATCAAAGTGGATCGCGCTGTGGGCAAGGCCCTCGTCGAAGGCGTCAACCGCGTAAAGAAACACATCCGGCGCAGTCAGAAGTACCCGCAAGGCGGCGTGCTCAGTAAGGAGATGCCGGTCCAGCTTTCGAACGTCCAGTTCTTCTGCCAGTCGTGCGGCCGCGCGACGCGCTTGGGAGCACGCTTCCTCGCCGATGGCAGCAAGGAACGATATTGCAAAAAGTGCGGAGCAAGCGCCGGCCAGGTAGCGCCGGCCAAAGCCGCCCACGCAACGGCTGCGGCGACAACCAAAACCAAAAGTGCGACGAGCGCGAAACCCAAGGTGACGGCAAAGAAGTGAAGGTAGGGTGGGCACCGCCCACCCATTGTGACGGTGGGCGGTGCCCACTCTACGAGCCATGGCCAAAAAAGAAAAAGAAAAAGAGAAGAAGGGCGAGAAGGCGCCGCCCCCGCCGACTCCGCGCCTGCAGACGGTCTATGACGAAAAGATCGTGCCGCAGCTCGCGGAGAAGCTCGGCCGCAAGAATCGGCTTTCGCTGCCGCATATTGAAAAGATCGTCGTCAGCATGGGTGTCGGCAGCGCGATCAGCGACAAGAAGCACCTTGAGGAAGCGACCTCCGCACTGCAGGAAATCTCGGGTCAGAAGCCCGTTCGCTGCAAGGCGCGCAAGAGCATCGCCGCCTTCCGGCTCCGTGAGGGGCTGGAAGTCGGCTGCAAGGTCACACTCCGCCGAGCCCGCATGTACGAGTTTTTGGACCGGCTGATTTCGCTGGCGTTGCCGCGGGTACGCGACTTCCGCGGACTGAATCCCGACGCCTTCGACGGGCAGGGCAATTACAGCCTGGGCCTCAGCGAACAGCTCGTGTTCCCCGAGCTCAACCCGGACAAGTACACGCGAGTCCAGGGCATGAACATCACGATCTGCTCCTCCGGCCGTTCGGATGAAGAAGCGCGCGAAATGCTGCGCGGCTTCGGCATGCCGTTCCGCCGCGAAGGCGCGGTAGCGTGAGGAGATGGTGAGTGAGTAAGTGAGTAGGTATCGGAAGTACGTCGAGCAACATACTCACTTACTCCCATACTCACTTACTCACATAATCGATAACGGTGAGAACGGCTTAGCAGTCCAACCATTCGCACAACGTATCCCTGATTAGGAATCAACGCCGGTGGCCAGTAAATCGAAAATTGCCAAAGCGAAAAGCACGCCGAAGTTCAGCACGCGCCGCGAGAACCGCTGCCGGCTGTGTGGCCGGCCGCGCGCGGTCTATCGCAAGTTCGGCATCTGCCGCATTTGCTTCCGCAAGCTGGCCGACCAGGGCTTGATCCCCGGAGTGCGTAACGCGAGCTGGTAAGAACATAGGTGTCAGGTGTCAGGTGTCGGGTGTCAGGAACCCGGCGGCTGACGCAAGGCACCATAGACCTGACACCTGACACCCGAAACCTGACACCTACTTATGATGACCGACCCGATCGCCGATATGCTCACGTCGATTCGCAATGCCGTGCGAATTGAGCGCCCTCAAGTGGAGTTGCCGCTGTCGAAGGTGAAGCGCGGCCTCGCGGAGGTGCTCAAGCGTGAAGGCTATATCTGGGATTGGCGCGAAGCGCAGGAAGAAGGGACGCCGAGCAAACAACTTTTGATCCAGCTCAAGTACGGGCCCAACGGCGAGCGCGTGATCCGGCACATCCGCCGGGTGAGCAAGCCGGGCCGGCGCGTCTACAGCCAGGCCAGCACCCTGCGGCCCGTGCTCAACGGATTGGGAATTTCAATCATCAGCACCAGCCGTGGCGTGATCAGCGACCGCGAAGCGCGGCAACGCAACCTGGGCGGTGAAGTTTTGTGCGAGGTGTGGTAAGAAGGCCGTCAGCTATCGGCTGTCGGCTGTCGGCCATAAACAAGGCTGCCAGCTCAGGCCGAAAGCTGATAACGGACAGCCGAGAGCTAGCAATGTCCCGAATAGGCAAAAAACCGATCCCCGTCCCCGACGGAATCAAAGTCAACGTCGCCGATCGCGCCGTGACTGTTGAAGGCAAGCTTGGCAAGCTCGAGTACAAGCATCGGCCGGAGATCGCCGTGCGTGTGGACGACGGCGGCAAGCAAATCGTTTGCACGCGCCACAGCGAAGATCGCGAAATCCGGGCCTACCACGGCTTAACGCGGGCGCTCATCAACAACATGCTCGTGGGCGTCACGCAGGGTTACGAGAAGCGACTTGAAATCCAGGGCGTCGGCTACCTCGGCGCCATACAAGGCGACACGCTTCAACTGCGCGTCGGCTTCGCCAACGAAGTCCACAAAAAAATCCCCAAAGGGCTGACAGTCACCTGCCCCGACCAGACGCACATCGTGATCAAGGGAACCGACAAACAACAAGTCGGCCAGTTCGCGGCCGAAGTTCGAGCCGTGCGCAAACCCGAGCCGTACAAGGGCAAGGGCATTCGCTATGAAGGCGAACAAGTACGCCGCAAGGCCGGCAAGACAGCAACGTAGCGAAGTAGAGGTCGGAGATCAGACGTCGGAGGTCAGAAGGACTTTCGTACGCTGAGCGAAGACCGCATTTAAACGCAAGAAAGTAATCACAGAGTCACTGACCTCTGTTCTCCGACCCTGACCTCTCCCATGGACCACTCCAAACAACTCGTGCGGCAGCGTCAGCGGCGCGCGTTTCGCGTGCGCAAGCGCGTTCGCGGGACGGCCGAGCGGCCCCGCTTGAGCGTCGCCCGCAGCCACAAGCATATTTCCGTCCAGATTGTCGACGATTTCGCCGGCAAAACCCTGGCCGCCGCGTCGTCGCTGGACAAGACCCTTTCCGGCAAACTTAAATCCGGCGGCAACCAAACAGCGGCAGAAGCCGTAGGAAAAGCCATCGCCGAGCGCGCCGCCGCGCGCGGCATCAAGGCCGTTTGCTTTGACCGTGGACCCTACAAATATCACGGCCGTGTGGCGGCCCTGGCCAAAGCAGCGCGCGAAGCAGGTCTCAGTTTTTGAATCATTTCAAACTGTGAGTAGGTGAGTAAGTGAGTAGGTGAGTAAGTCTAAATCCGATCACCTACTCACCTACTCACCTACTCACCTACTCACCTACTCACCAAGGACATAACCGTGGCAGCCAGCACAAGCGAACGAGTACAAGGCGAACTGGCCGAGCACATCGTGAAAATCAAACGATGCGCCGCCGTGGTGAAGGGCGGCCGCCGCTTCAGCTTCGCCGCCATGGTCGTGGTGGGCGACGGCCGCGGCAAGGTCGGCTGGGGATACGGCAAGGCGAACGAGGTGCCACCCAGCGTGGAAAAGGCGCGCAAAGAAGGGATGCGCAGCATGGTCGAGGTGACTCTCGATGGCTCGACGATCTCGCACATCGTGGAAGGCCACTACGGTGCCGCGCACGTAATTTTGATCCCGGCTGCCCCGGGCGCCGGCGTGATTGCCGGCTCGGCCGTGCGGGCAGTCTGCGAGGCCGCCGGCATCCACGACATCCTTACCAAAAGCTTCGGCTCGAATAACCCTGTCTCGCTCGTGAAAGCAACGTTCGCCGCGCTCAAGCAGCTGCGGCCCAAGGCGGACGTCGAACGTCTGCGGCAGGTGACTTTGTCATGAACATCAGCGACGTAAATCGTGGAGTCCATAAAGCGCGCTCGCGGAAGCGGCTCGGCCGCGGCATTGGCTCGGGCCAGGGCAAGACAGCCGGCCGCGGTCACAAGGGACAGCACTCGCGCAACGGCGTATCGTTCCTGCCGATCTTTCAAGGCGGGACCATGCCGCTTGTGCGCCGCATTCCAAAGCGCGGGTTCAACAACCGCTGGGCCAAGTCGGTCCTCGTCGTGAATGTCGGCGAGCTCAATGACGCCTTCAAGTCGGGGGACGCGGTCACGCCCGACGCGCTGGCCTCGGCCAATCTCGTGCGCGGTCGCTACGACGAATTGAAGGTGCTCGGCGACGGGGAACTTAAGAAAAAGCTCAAGGTCTCCGCGCACAGGTTCAGCAAGACGGCGGCCGAAAAGATCACGCAAGCCGGCGGCGAAGCCATCGTGCTGCCCGGGCCAAAGCCGGTCGTCAAGAACAAGAAGAAAAAGGTGGGTAAGTGATAGGTGAGTAGGTGAGTAGGTTGCATTCGCTTGCGACCTACTCACCTACTCACTTACTCACCTGCTCACGGATGGGTGCTCGCCATGTGGGAAAAAATCCGCGTTATCTTTCAAATTCCCGAGCTGCGCACCAAGATCCTGCTCACGCTCTTGATGCTGGGCATCTATCGCATCGGCTTTCAGATTCCGCTTCCGATCATCGATCAGGAAAAGGCCGACGCCTTCGATGCCCAGCGGGGCGGGTTGGGCGATATGCTCGAGACCGTGGCCCTCTTGAGCGCCAGTCAATTGAAGGACGTCACGATCTTCGGCCTGGGCATCATGCCCTACATCTCGGCGTCGATCATCTTTCAGCTGCTGGCCAGCGTTTATCCGCCCCTCGAGCAACTGCAAAAGGAGGGCGAAAGCGGCCGCAAAAAAATCAACGAATACACGCGCTATGCCACCTGTTTCCTGTGCCTGCTGCAGAGCTGGTTCTACGTCGAGTCGTTTGTCGAGCCGCAGCAGCTTGTGGCCTCCGCCTTCCAGAATACCGCAGGGCAGCTCGTCTGGCATTGGAAATTAGCGGCCATCCTCACCATGACTGCCGGCACGATGTTCCTCATGTGGCTCGGCGAGCAGATCGATGAATTCGGCATCGGCAACGGCATCAGCCTGTTGATCATGGCCGGCATTCTGGCCCGCATGCCGGCGGCCGGGCTGCAGCTGTTGCAGCGCGCCGATTTGGAACTAGCCAGCTCGGGCACCAACCTGGGCATCGAAGACCTGATCGTGCTCGCGGCCATGTTCGTCGCTGTGGTCACCGGCGTGGTTTTCATCACGCTTGGCCAGCGGCGCATCCCCATGCAAAGCGCCAAGCACGTCCGCGGCCGCCGCGTCTTTGGCGGCACTCGTCAGTACCTGCCGCTGAAGGTCAACCAGGCCGGCGTCATGCCGATCATCTTCGCCAGCAGCCTCTTGATGTTCCCCATGATCATCTTCCAGAACCTGGCGAGCTGGAGCAGCGGCGAGGGCTGGTGGGCCCGCACCATGCAATGGCTTAACGAGGTCTTCGGCCGCGAGCATGGCTACATCTACAACCTGTGTTATTTGATCCTGATTTATTTCTTCTGCTATTTCTGGACGGCCATCACCTTCAACCCGAAGGACATGGCAGATAATTTGAAAAACTTCGGCTCCTTCATTCCCGGATACCGGCCCGGAAAACGCACCGCCGATTACCTGGAAAAGGTGATGGTTCGCATCACGTACGTCGGCGCCGGATTCCTCGCGATCGTGGCCATTATTCCGACCGTCGTATCCGGCTCACTGAACGTCGATTACGTGATCGCAAGCTTTTACGGCGGTACAAGCTTATTAATTGCCGTGAGCGTGGCCTTCGATCTGGTGCAAAAGATCGACAGCCACTTGGTGATGCGGAATTACACGGGACTCCTGCAAAAGTAGTGTGAGTAGGTGGACCATCCTTTCGGATGGTGCCCTGTGAGTAAGTGAGTAGGTCGCTATGTTTCCGCTGATCGCACCTACTCACCCACTCACTTACTCACCTACTCACTCACACCACCATGCGCATCGTGTTCCTTGGTCCGCCTGGCGCCGGGAAGGGGACTCAGGCCCAGCGGCTCAAGGACTATCTGGGCATTCCACACCTGTCCACCGGCGAAATGCTGCGCGATGCGGCCAGCGCTCAAACCAAGCTTGGGCTCGAAGCGGCCCGCCACATGCAAGCCGGTCAGCTCGTTCCAGACGATGTCGTGGTGGGCGTCGTGGCCGAGCGGCTTTGCGGCCGGGACTGTGCCCGCGGCTGCCTGTTCGACGGCTTTCCACGC
Organism: Lacipirellulaceae bacterium; assembly: GCA_036503915.1. GTDB lineage: Bacteria > Planctomycetota > Planctomycetia > Pirellulales > Lacipirellulaceae > JABDGM01. The sequence continues at coordinate 6,471 of DASXWB010000190.1, forward strand.
ACGGTACCTCAGGCCCAAGTGCTCGACCAGATGCTCGACCGCCGCGGCATGCCGCTTGATATGGTGCTGGCACTCGACGTACCCGTCGAGCGGCTCGTCGACCGTCTCCTGGCCCGCGGCCGCATGGACGACAACCGCGAAACGATCGAGGAGCGATTCCGGCAATACGATCGGCTGACGGAGCCGCTTTTGGCGTACTATTCCGGCCGCGGAATACTGCGCATGATTGACGGCGAAGGCACGCCCGACGAGGTGTTCGACCGCGTTCAGCAGGCAGTCGAATCGGCCGCCAACCATTGAGCCTTAACTGCCAATCGTATGCAGGCCAACCAGTGGCAGGCCAATCTGCGCGTTCCAAGCGATATGCATGATTTACGCCTTCAATCCAGGGTGGATAATCCGATTCGACCTCGCCGTGAAACTTGCTAAACTTGTATTCAAGAACTTTTTGACGAACCAAACTTCCGCCTCTCCGAAAACCACGCCGCAGTGATTCAGCTCAAATCGGAACGAGAAATCGCCCTCATGCGCCAGGCCGGCATCTGCGTCTGGCAGGCACATCAGCTCGTGCGCCCGATCGTCGTGCCGGGCGTTACGACGGCCGAAATCGACGCCGTGATTGCCGAGCATTTCCGGCAATGCGGCGCCCAGCCGCTGTTCATGAACTATCCGCATCAGAACAACGGCCGCCCGCCGTTCCCCGCGGCCACGTGCACCAGCGTGAACGAAGAAGTCGTGCACGGCATCCCCAACAACCGGCCGCTGCCTGAGGGCGCCATTGTCAGCGTCGACACCGGCTGCCGCGTAAACGGCTGGTGTGGCGACGCGGCCGTGACCTATCCGGTTGGAAACATCTCGCCCGCCGTGCAGCGCTTGCTCGACGTCACCTTGGCCACCTTGGATCTGGCCTTCGAGCTGATGCACACGAAGAGCCGCTGGAGCCAGGTGGCCCGGGAAATGGCACAATTCGTGCGCGATAACGGATTTTCCACCGTGGAGTGCTTCGTGGGGCACGGCATCGGCCGGCAGATGCACGAGGAGCCGCAAGTCCCCAACTTTCTCAGCCGCTCTCTGCGCGGCAGCGGCGACTTCCGCATCGAGCCCGGCCTGGTGATAGCGGTCGAGCCGATGGTCAACATGGGCACCAAGCGGGTGAAAATGCACGCCGACCATTGGACGCAGTCGACGCTCGACCGCAAGCCGAGTGCTCATTTTGAGCACACCATTGCCGTGACCAAGAATGGGCCCGCGCTTCTGACGGCCGCGCCGACTCCAGACGAGATGTCGAACCTGCCCTGGAACCTCGCGGCCACGGGAAATCCGGCCCCAGTTTGAAGCCCATGCTCTTCAAAAAAATTGCCAAAAGCAGCCCTTGAAGCACTGCACCCGCTGGCCGTATATTTAAGCGTTTACCGCCATCTTGGGTTGGCCACTTCCCTTGGCCGCCTCTCGCACATCGAGTTGAGCGATGAAAGTAAAGGCAAGCGTCAAGCGGATTTGCGACAAGTGCAAGATTGTGCGCCGTCGCGGTGTGGTTTACGTCGTCTGCAGCAATCCCCGGCACAAGCAGCGCCAGGGTTAGCCAGTCGTTGTTCGGCCGCGGAGCCCCTTGCGCAGTGAGCGGCGGAGGGCGCGACCGCGTGAGCGGTGGTCGACTCCGCGCGGACCGTTGTGCCTCAGGAAAGCTTTGCAAGAGTTATTGAATCGGGAGCCAACCTATGCCGCGTTTGCTCGGTGTTGACATTCCCAGCGATCGCCCCACGGTGATCTCGCTGACCTACTTATACGGCGTCGGTCAAAAGATCGCCCGCGAGCTGTGTCACAAGGCGGGCGTCAATCCGCAGGTTCGCGCCCGCGACCTGGGCGAAGACGAAGTGGCCCGCCTGGCCGCGCTATTGGATAAAGATTATGTGGTCGAGGGCCAGTTGCGCCGCCAGGTGGCGCAGAACATTTCGCGATTGCGAGACATCGCCTGCTACCGCGGCGTGCGCCATCGCCGCGGCCTGCCGGTTCGAGGCCAGCGCACTCGAACCAACGCCCGCACGCGCAAAGGACCCAAGAAAACCGTCGCCGGGAAGAAAGGCGTCAAAGACCTGCGTTAATTCGAAACGTGAGTAAGTGGATCATTCTTCGAATGGTGCCTGATACGTGAGTGAGCAGCTACTAATACTTCAACTTACTCACCTACTCACCTACTCACCTACTCACTCAGACTCCCATGGCCAAAGCAAAAACAAAAAAGAAAGCACGCCGCAACGTTTCGGTGGGCATTGCCTACATCCAGGCGACGTTCAACAACACGACCGTCACGATCACCGACACGAAGGGCGACACGCTGTGTTGGGCCAGCGCGGGCACGAGCGGCTTCAAGGGCAGCCGCAAGAGCACGCCGTTCGCCGGCCAGATGGCCGCGCAGCAAGCCGCCGACAAGGCCAAGAAATTCGGCGTCAAGGAAGTCGAAGTGAAAGTAAAAGGACCGGGCAGCGGCCGCGAAAGCGCGATCACCTCGCTCGAAGCCGCCGGCCTCAAAGTGAAATCGATCGAAGACATCACGCCGCTGCCGCACAACGGCTGCCGCCCCCGCAAGAAGCGCCGCGTATAGTTGGTGAGTAAGTGAGTAGGTGTAAATGAGATCCTTACTCACTTACTCACTTACTCACCTACTCACGCTGAGTTGACCCATACCGACCAAAGCACTCACTAACCCATGGCACGATACACCGGACCTGTTTGCCGACTTTGCCGCCGCGACGGCCTGAAGCTGTTCCTCAAGGGAACACGCTGCGATACGCCCAAGTGCGCCATAGAGCGGCGCGAGAATCCGCCCGGGCAGCAGCAACAGCGCCGCGGCAAGCTCACCGACTACGGCCAGCACTTGCGCGAGAAGCAGAAAGTCAAGCACTATTATGGCGTGCTGGAGCGGCAGTTCCGCAAATACTTTGAGCACGCCGAGCGGGGCAAAGGTAACACGGGCGACACGCTGATGACGCTTTTGGAGCGCCGTTTGGACAACATCGTCCACCGCCTCGGCTTCGCTCAGAGCCGCGCCCAGGCCAGGCAAGTGATTCGCCACGGGCACATCACCGTCAATGGCCGAAAGGTCGACATCCCCAGCTACGAGGTGCGCGTGGGAGACGTAATTCGCGTGAAGAATCGCGCCACGAGCCTCGATTTGGTTCGCGGCGCGATGGCCGAGAGCACGCGCGACATCCCCGACTTCCTGTCGCGCAGCGAGGCGCAGATTCCTGAAGGAATCGTGTCCCGCCTCCCCGCCGTTGACGACGTGTCGATTCCAGTGCAAACGCAATTAATCGTCGAGCTATGCTCGCGCTAAAGCGCGAGGGTGAGTAAGTGAGATGTAGGGTGGGTCGAGCTCCGCGAGACCCACCAAAAATGAGGATTGGTGGGTCTCGCGGAGCTCGACCCACCCTACAAGCTTACTCACCTACTCACCTACTCACCTACTCACTAGGAATATAAATGACCACAGCATTATCCGGTATCGGGAAACCTGCCATGCATATTCGATGGCGTGGATTGGAACTGCCCAGCGTGGTAACCGTGGATGCCGCCACGCTCTCGCCGATCTACGGCAAGTTCACCGCGGAGCCTTTCGAGCGCGGTTTCGGCGCAACGATCGGCAACGGTTTGCGCCGCGTCTTGCTCTCCAGCTTGGAAGGCAGCGCCGTGACGCAAATCAAGGTGCACAACGCGCAGCACGAGTTCACAACGATCAAAGGCGTCTTCGAGGACGTCACCGACATCGTGCTCAACGTCAAATCGCTGGTGGTGAAGAATCACAGCGACTCGACGCGCGTGCTGCGTGTCGAGAAAAACAGCGCCGGCCCGATCACTGCGGCCGACATCGAGACGGATGAAGCGGTCGAAGTGCTGAACCCCGAGCACGTGCTCGCGACGCTCACCGATAACGTGCCGTTCGTCATGGAAATGGTCGTGGAGAACGGCCGCGGCTACATCCCGGCCAGCGAGCATAGCCAGAACATCCAGGAAATCGGCATCATCCCCATCGACGCCGTGTACAGCCCGGTCGTGCGCGTGCGCTACGGCATCGAAGAGACGCGCGTCGGACAGAAAACCAATTACGACAAGCTCACGCTCGAGATTTGGACCAACGGATCGGTCGCCCCGGAAATGGCGCTCGTCGAGGCCGCCAAGATCCTGCGCAAGCACCTCAATCCGTTCGTGCAGTATACGGAGCTGGGTCCGCAGGTTCGCGCTCCGGCCCGCGACAGCTCGATCGGAATCGATTCCGCGCTGGACGCCAAGCTGAACTTGCCGCTGTCCGAGCTGAATCTGTCGGTGCGGGCCAGCAACTGCCTCGAGTCGGAAAACATCATGACCGTGCGTGACCTCGTCACGAAAAGCGAGGACCAGCTTTTGGAGGTCTGAAATTTCGGCGAAACCACTCTCGCCGAGGTGCGGCATAAGCTGCGCGATCTGGGCCTGCACTTGGGAATGCGACTTCCCGCCCAGCCAGCCGGAGTTTAATCAATCTGGTGAGTAAGTGAGTAAGTGAGTAGGTCAATGTTAAAGGCCGCCACTTACTCCCTTACTCACTTACTCACTTACTCACCCAAAATACCATGCGACATCGACGACGCGGACGAAAGCTTGGCCGAGCCCCGAGCCATCAGCGAGCGCTTTTGCGCAGCCTGGCGACCGCAATTTTCCTCACCGAGCGCGACGCGGAATTCGACGACAATAAGCCCAAAGTGAAGGGCCGCATCATCACCACCGTGGCCAAGGCGAAGGAAGTTCGCCCGCTGGTGGAGAAGTGCATCACGGTCGCGCGCCGCGGCCTCGTTGCCGAAGAAGCCGCCGCCCAGCATGCGACCGACGCCGAGCGCGGCAGCGATGCTTGGAAGTCGTGGCGCAGCGGGGATCGCTGGCGGCAGTGGAACGCGGCCATCGCGCCGGCCGTCGCGGCCCGGCGACGCTGCCTCAAGCTGCT
>DASXWB010000191.1:0-5224 GCA_036503915.1 Lacipirellulaceae bacterium
AAAATGCATCCGACATTCGCCAACTCGACCCACGAAACTCCATCCTCACCAGCGTCACCTCCGTGCCGTTGTGAAAAGTAAACTGCCCGAAGATGAATACGTGTGCTAGCGATCATATAGTTCTGGGATAAGCTCTTAGTCGATGGGGCATTTTTCGTGCCCCGCGTGCCGCTGGCTGTCGAATGATTTAGGTACTTGCGGCCCGCCTGTTGGGCGGCGCCGCATCCCGACGCGGCGCCCCACGCTAAGCGGGCCGCGTCTTCAGATTTTCTGGATCCACAAATGAAAGCGAGCACCAGGCCGCAATTCTCAAAGAAGTGGTGGACCTCTCAGAAGCCAGCGGAAATCAGGGGCGCCGATCTCGAAGCCGCGCTCGAAACCGCCGAAAAAGCGCTGGCCGACGAAAAAAAGAAAAGCGATGAAGCCTCGATCGGCGCTGCATGCTCGTCGCTGGAAGACGTCGAATCGGCCGTCGACAGGACGATCAAAAAAGAGTGCGACAAAAAGAAGCACAAAGATTTGATCGCTGTGTTGGAAAAGTTCGACGGACTCATCAGCTCGGAAACCGCCCGGCTGGAAGAGCGAACGGCCAAGTTGCCCGACGGCGGCGAAGAAGTGGATGAAGAGGAAGCCGACGACAAGCTCTTTGATCGGGCCAACGTCTGCAAGTTGCTCGGCATGATGAAGAGCACGGGCAAGCCGCTCAAGTTCGGCTTTGGCGTGAACCCGCAGTCGCCCGAAGCCAGCCAACTGATTCTGTCGAAAAAGGGCAAATCCGAGAGGCTTAAGAAGCATCTTAAGAAGGCCGGCGTCGAGAATCGCATGATCACGTTCGGCACCGCCATGCCCGACCCGAAAGATGGCAAGACGCTCGTCTTGCGTCTGGAAGAAAGCGCGAAGGAGCCGCCGCAAATCGTCAAGCTCGCGCGGCGCTTCCTCCGCTCCGATTCAAAGCTGAAGTTTCGCAAGATCAAGCTCATCCTTCCCGGTGGGCAAACTTTCGAGGATACAGAAGAATAAATTCGAACGGTCGAAAGATCTAACACGCCAATTGGAGTGAATCTCGCAATGAAAGCCAACGATAAGCCGCAGATTTCCAAGAAGTGGTGGTCATCCGAGAAGCCGGCCGACGTCAAGGGCGTCGAGCTGGAGAAAGCGCTTCAGGCGGCTGAAAAAGCCTTGGCCGATCAAGAGAAGAAAAACGACCTCAAGTCGCTCGACGCTTGCATGGCCGCACTAGCCGACGTCAACTCAGCGGCCGACAAGACAATCAAGAAGGAGCTCGATAAGAAGAAGCACAAGGATTGCATCGCCGTAATGGAGAAATATGATGGCCTGATCAAAGCCGAGCTCAAGCGCCTCGAAGAGGCCAAGGCCAAGCGCAAAAAGTCGGGCGAGGAGGATGGCGCGGACGGTGAAGAGGAAGAGGACGAGAACAAGCTTTTCGAGAAGGATTATCTTTACAAGATGGTTAAGATGCTCAAGAGCAGCGGCAAGGAGCTGCGCTTTGGCTTCGGCCTGAACACCCAGGCGCCCGAGTCGAGCAAGCTCGTGCTGGCCCGCAAAGGCAGCCCTGAAAAACTCTTCAAGCTGCTCAAGAGAACCGGCGACTACAGCAACCGTACGCTCACCTATGGCTACGCGGCCCCGGACCCGGAGCAGAAAAAGACGCTCGTCTTCCGACTGGAAGAGAGCGCGGGCGAACCCCCACAGATCATCAAGCTCGCGCGCCGCTTCCTGCGCAACGACAAGAGCCTGTACTTCCGCAAGCTCAAGATCGTCATGCCAGGCGGGCAATCCTTCCAGGACGACGAGCCCGATACAGAAGGCGAAAATGAGCAAGCCGCTGCGCAGCCCGGAAGCCGGCCGCGCGTCACGCCGGAACAAAAGAACGAAGCGCGACGGCGCTTCACTCGCATCGAGAAAGAGCTGCGCCGCATGGCGGCAGCCCAGGGCATCCGCGTCTAATCACACATATCGTCGGCTAAACGCATTAGGAGCTTGTCTTGTCATACCAACAACTCTTAGACGATCTGCAGACGTACGAAGACGAATATCGAGAATACCGCCAGCTCTTCGAGAGCGACGGAGAAGTCGACCCGAGCGAGCAAGCGCAACTCGATCTGATCGAAAACATGATCTATCAAATTCGCCAGTCTCTAACTCAACAGGCCGAGGCGAATGGCGAAGGAATGTGCGTCGCTCCTCGCGTGCCAGGTGTCGATGCGGCGGCGCTGACGGCGGATGAGTGCCGCACCGACGACCCCGTCCAGAACCCGATCACAGATCGCGACTGGACCAACTTGAAAACGAACTTCGTACAGGCGGTCCAGATCTGGTGTAACAGCATGCAACATGTCGTGAATCAATTCGAAAAGGACCTCGGTAAGAGCGACGCCGACAGCGACGATATCGCGCTCGCCGCGGCGGTGCTTAAGGTAGTCGTCGGCGAGATACTTCCCAAAAACGTCAAATTAGCTCTCGACGTCGCCGAGCCGATTCTGAATCGAGTTATTAATGATCTGCAAAGCGGAGACGTCAGCCTGCGCGGCTTCTGCGAACTTTGGGATGGAACGTTCCACGAATTCACGACCGACGCGAGAGCGCATGACGAGATGTTCGCCAATTTTCGCACGAACGTCGGCAATAAGTGCGGCAGCGGCTTGAGCCTGGAAGCTGTCAATCGCGAGATCAGCTACCTGGCCAATCAACTTCCCCAGCGAGAAGCCGTGCGCAAATTGCTCCTCAAGGCCTGGATCGAAAGTACCAAGGACGAGGGCTGGTTTATCGATGAGATCGGCAACGTGGCTGGATACTTCAAGGTCGACATGTGGCAGTCTTCGAATGGGTGGGATTTGAAAGAGTGCTACCTCGACGACACCGACGAGCAGCCCGGTGTGATCGCTATGCTGCAAAAAGAATATCCGAACACTCCGCTTCAGGACCTCCCATTCATGATGCGCGTGTATCTACGCCATGGACTGGGCTTGAAGTACTTCACGTTTGCCGAGAAGGCGAAGAACGGCGGCTGGACCGTGAAGCAAGGGAATCAGGATGTCTTCGCCGGCTGGCAGAAATCCGGCAAGGCCCCAACCACTGCGGACCTGAAAAAAGAGCGCCTCCTGTAACTTTTTGCGCTTGGCATGGCCGCCGCGCGAGGCTATTCACGCCTGACCATGCATATCGTCGGATTAGCATATTAGGAGTTTGCGATGTCGTGCCAACAGCTATTAGACGAGCTAAAGACGTACGAAAGTGAATATCGCGAATACCGCGAGCTCTTCGAGAGCGATGGAAGCGTCGACCCGACGGAGCAGGCACAACTTGACCTCATTGATCGTATGATTGGTCAGATTCGCCAATCACTAGGTCAACAGACATCGAGCAATGGCAACGGGATGTGCGCCGCCCCTGCGACCGGCGCGGCTCAGGCCACCAGCGCGACGGCGAACGCCTCCGGCATGCGTGTTGTGCCCGGCGCCGGAGGCTACGAGTACGAACAGCACGCCGATGGGGCGATCTTCATCGTCAAAAGTCCCGACAACGGCTCTACGCGAATCGAAGTGCAAAAAGGAACGACTGCATACAATGCAATCCTGGCCGAGATTGGCCCATTCCCATCCGACGGCACGCCGGGCCCGTCGCTGCCTATGCCTCCAGGTGATTCGCCAAACGTCGGCTTGCCGCCGATAGGTGGCGGCGGCTCCGGAAGCCCTGGGTATGGCGACGTTCAGGAGAATCCGCCCACGGAAACCCCGTCGGGCACTGTTCCAGCCAGCTTGGAACGGCTAATGGCCAAGGACGAGCTCACCACGGATGAAATCGCCGAGGCGCGCCGCCTGATCGCCGAGCAGCCGCAGGAATTGCAGGGCGCCTTGTACGAGCAGCTCCAGGAAAAGGCGGAATACTGTAACCAGCGTAACAACGACTGCATGGAAGACGCGGACGGCGGCACCTGCAATTTGACCGCCGTAGCAATGGCACTCCAGTACCTCGGTGTTAAGAATCCCTACCCACAAATGGACTACGACGAAGCGCTGGTGAAAATCGCTACCGAGAACATGGGTGCCCTCACGTCCTCCGACACCTGGAAAAAGGTTGCAGCAAAGCTCGGAGTAAACAATTTCACATTATTTGCGTCAAGCGTCAAGGAAAAGCGCGCCTGGTGGGAGTCGACCGTCGACAATGGATATTTGAAAAAGGGTTACGGCATCGTCATGAGCCTCGATGGACATGTCGTCCGATTACAAGCTGTTACCGATGCCGGCTTGGTGGTCGACGATCCCTACGGGGCAAGCAAGCTGTCGGGCCGCACATTCGACGACAATGACGACGGCGTGGCCGATCGTCCAAAGTACTCCTTCACGGACTCGAACGACCAGACCAGCAAAGACGGTGACACCGCCGCAAACGCCGGCGACGACACGGGCTATCCCTGGGCTGACGTTGAAAAGTACACGTTTAAGTACCTGATAGCACTCAAATAGACGCGTCGGCAGTACTAAATAAATTACGTTGGGGTGAGCAAACGTCTCACCGCCGGCGGCGACATTTCTAAGTTTGTCTTTTTCGCGCGTGCGTGCGCGTAAAAAATAATTGAGGCTACTTCATGAAAGCCACCGCCAAGCCCGAGTTTTCCAAGAAGTGGTGGACCTCCGAAAAGCCGGGCGACATCAAGGGCGCCGACCTGGAGAAGGCGCTTCAGGCCGCTGAAAAAGCCCTCGACGATGAAAAGAAGAAAAGTGACGCGGGCTCCATCGATACCTGCATGGCCGCTCTCCGCGACTTGGGCGGCGCCGTCGATCGCACGACGAAAAAGGAGCTCGACAAGAAGAAGCATAAGGATTGCATTTCGGTCCTAGAAAAGTACGACGGCCTGATCAAGGCCGAGCTCAAGCGCCTCGAAGACGCCAAGGCAAAGCTCGGCAAAGCGGCCGAACAAAGTGAAGACGGCGAAGAGGAAGAAGACGAGAACAAGCTGTTCGATCCGGAATACCGGAGCAAGATGATCAAGCTCCTCAAGAGCGGAGGCAAGGAGCTCCGCTTCAGCTTTGGCCTGAACACCAAAACTCCCGAAGCCAGCCGGCTGGTGCTGGCCCGCAAAGGCAATCCCGAACGGCTGTTCAAAATCCTCAAGCGCACCGGCGAGTTCAGCAACCGCCTCTTAACCTACGGCTACGCCGCTTCCGATCCGGAGCAAAAGAAAACGCTCGTCTTCCGGTTG
>DASXWB010000192.1:0-6852 GCA_036503915.1 Lacipirellulaceae bacterium
TGCCCAGCTTCGCCAACTCGTCGGAGCTTCACATGCCGGAGGAAGTGACTCAACTCGCCGGCTATTCGTCGCGCAGCCTGTCCGAATCGTGGGCTGCCATGGCGGCGCCATTGTCCGAGGCCTTTTCGCAGGCAACCGTCTCGCTCAACTACGCCACGCCAACTCAGGCGCGCATCACCGGCGACGATGCGCAATGGCTCATCGATGAGCTGGCCAACCTGGCGGCCGGTCGGGCCGGTTACCAGGCGAATGATCTGGCGGCCGACATCGATCTCGCCCGAAACAAATATCAGACGCTCGTCGAGCAGCACGAGCTCGGCCGGCAAATTGGCTTTCAGATGGTGAGCTCCAGCAACCTGCCGCGCTTCGGCGGCGATTTTTTGGAAGCGGTCGACACGGCCTTTCAGGCCGGTGCCCAGTGGCTGGAGATTTATGCGGCCGACATTGTCAGAATTCCGCCGCCAGGCGATTACAACTTGAACGGCATGGTGGACGCCGCCGATTTCATCGTCTGGCGCGCCACCGTCGGCCAAACGGGCAGCGGCCTCGCGGCCGATGGCGACGCCAACAACCAAATTGACGACGCCGACTATCGGCTCTGGCGCGCCAATTTTGGCGTAACCTCCGACAACGGTTCCCTTGCGACCGCAACCGCGCCGGAACCGGCAAGTCTTGTCCTTTTGCTGCCAGCGGCGGGAATTCTCGTTTTTCCTGCAGTCGGTCGTAAACCCCGCACCGCGTCGCGCATCGAAGAGATTTGCAATTCGTAATCAAGCCTTTCGGCGCCTACAGCTCGCGGATGCGTATATTGCGGTAGCGGCAGCGGGCGCCGGGTGGATAGCTGTCGCCGCCGTGGACTTGCAGGGCGATCGAGCCCTTTTCGCCTAAGAGCTTGGCGACTTCTTCGCGATCGTATTTTTCCGCGGTCGAGTTCGCCGCGTCGAATACGCCGACTTTCAGCCCATTGATATACGTGGTGATGACCGGCAGCCGGCCGCCTTCAACGCGCACCAGCGCATGATTCCAATCGCCGATCTTCCACGCCCCGAGCCATTCTTCAGGCGTACACGATTCTGCGAGCCCAACTTCCGCCGCCGGCTGCGCAGACGTGGTTTTGAGGCTGACCAGTTTGCCGTTCTCTCCTTCGCCCCGAAGGCTGAAGGTGCGCGCTCCCCAACCGCCGGTGCCCTCGCCGTAAAAGTGGCCGACGCTGCCTCCATCGTAATAGTCGACCATCATCTGGATGCACTGCCCCTTTTCGGTCGAGCGCAGAAAGATGCCCGAGTCGCTGCCCCAGTTCGGCTTCATCTCGATCGACAGCTCGAAGTCGCCGAACTTGCGGTCGGTCAGCAAAATGCCGCCGTTGCCCGATCCGGGCGGATCCTGTTCGCCGGCCAGCACGCCGCCGGGTTCCACGCTCCAGCGCCCGCCCGAGCCGTGACCGATTTTTTCGGGGTTCTTGTGCCAGCCGTTGAGCGTCTTGCCGTCAAAGAGAACAATCCAGCCGTCGGCGTCCGGTTCGGCCGCGGTGCACGGCGCCGGCCACATCATGCCGCCAATAAGGGCGGCAAACACGGATACGACACGCAGTCGCTCGTTCATTGAATTTCGAGTGGTCATCGTTAAAGCTCCTCATCGCTGATGCAAGTTGTCGCAATCGCAGCCGGAACGTGTGCAACAACCCCGCCAGTATCGTTCAACGCGAGCCGCGCGGCCAGAGGCGAGGCCGCTTAAAAAACAGCGTTGGTTCGTACTATTCTTGCTGCCGTAAATCGGCTGGGCTAGACTGGCCGATGGGAATCCACATCGCGAAAAAGGACAGAGAAAGATGAGCGATTTTGATCGACGGCGTTTCTTGCAATCCGCGTCCCTGCTGTTGGCCGGTTCGTATGCGCGCCCGGCCCTTGGCAACACCGAAGAACCGCCGCAGTTCACTAAGCTGCCGACATTCAAGCCGACCGGCCTGTTCCTCACGTGGCAGCGCGACCCGACGTCGACAATGACCATTCAGTGGGTCGGCGCGGAATCGGACGGAGCCGAGCGACCCATCTGGTACGCCAAGAAAAATGGCACCGCCTGGCATACGCAAGAATACACGAAACGGCGCTTCCCGATGAGCGACCGCTGGATCTTCCGCGCCGAGCTGACCGGCTTGGACGCCGGCGCCGACTACGTCTTCCGCGTCGGCATGGATTCGGCCGAGCACCGCTTCCGCACAATGCCGGCCAAGGACACCAACACGATCCATTTCGTTTCCGGCGGCGACGCGGGCACCGGCGCGCATCCGCGCGCCACGAATCGCCTGGCCGCCGCCCAGGCGCCGATGTTTGTCGTCATCGGCGGCGACCTGGCTTATGAAAATGGCCGCGCGCCCGACACATTCCTCGAGTTCCTCGACAACTACTCGCGCGACCTGCGCGACGACCAGCAGCGGCTCATCCCCATGCTGGCCTGCATCGGCAACCATGAAGTCGACGGCGGCTACGAGAAAGGCCGCGACAAAGCCCCGTTCTTTTATTCTTTCTTCGACGGCATGTATCCCGAAACCGGCTACGCCGCGCTCGACTTCGGCCAATACATGTCGTTCGTGTTTCTGGACACGAACCACACCACGCCAATCGGCGGCCAGCAGACCGACTGGCTCGAAAAAACGCTCAAGGAGCGGCAGGAATGCCCGAACTTGTTTGTCTTCAACCACGTGCCCGCGTATCCGTCGCACCGCAAATACGAGATGACCGAAGACGAAAACTCGACCGGCGAACAGAATCGCAAACACTGGGTGCCGCTGTTCGAGCGCTACCGCGTCGACGCCGTGTTCGAGCATCACGACCACACGTACAAGCGCACGTACCCACTCATCGACAGCCGGCCGAACGCCAACGGCGTGCCGTACATCGGCGACGGCTCCTGGGGCAAAATCCGCCGCCCGATGGACTTAGACACCAAGCCCTACCTGGCCGTCACCGAAGAAACCTACCATATCTCGGTCCACCGCATCGAAGGCCCACAACAATTCCACGTGGCCCTCTCCGACACGGCCCGCGTGGCGGACGTCTGCGTCACGAAAAAGCGCGCGGCGGTGCGCCGCAGCTAGCGGCAATTGATTAGTATGCCGTGTCAGGAAGGTGGCTTTCGCAGTATGATTCGCGTCCCCTTTTACGTCTTCATTGGCCCGTATTCGCCGGGAGCCGCGTGTGCAGTGATATTGCTCGTTGGTTGCCAGAGTGGTGAGCCGACCGCAATATCCGAAAAGACCTCCAATTCGAAAACCGATGTATTTATCCAGTGAAGGGCATGACATGGATCAAACGACTCGCCGCAGCTTTCTGAAAACGGCGGCTGCAACTTCGGTTGGCGGCATTTTTCTCTCAGGGTCGACATTTGGCCAAGCCGTCAAGCGAACCAAAGCGGCGAAATCGCCTCAAAAGGTTGAGCCTCAGGACCCGTACGCCGATGCGATTCTGAAACCGGGTCCTCCGCCGATGCCAGAGGCTGGTTCGTTCACCATGATCGCGCTGCCCGACACGAAAGGCTACAGTCAGCATGTCCCGGCAACGTACTTGGCGCAAACGAAGTGGATCGTTGACGAGAAGCAAAAACGCAACATCGCGAGCGTGGTTCATCTGGGCGACATAACCAATAACAACACGCACGACCAATGGAAGAACGCGGAGGCGGCCATGAGGCTGCTCGACGATCAGGTGCCGTACTTCTTCACCTTGGGAAATCACGACTATGGCGAGAACGGCGGTGCGATGGATCGTACGACCTTTTTTCATCAGTATTTTCCGCGCGACAAGTATAGCAGTCGCCCGGACTTTGGCGGCAGTTATGATCGAGAACCGGATCGCTTCGATAACGGCTATTACTTTTTCAATGCCGGCGACCGCGCGTTTCTGGTCTTGTCGCTCGAATTTGGCCCGCGTAACGATGTCGTGCGCTGGGCGAATGAAGTGGTCGACGAGCATGCTGACAAATCAGTCATCCTGATTACGCACGCGTTCGTTTATTACGACGATACGCGGTACGACTGGGCCAAATATGGCGCGAAACAACATTGGAATCCGCATTCGTATCCTGTTGCGAAGGCTAGCAATCACGATGTGAACGACGGACAAGAGTTGTGGGATAAGTTAATCAGCCGCCACAAGAATTTCGTGATGACGCTCAATGGTCACGTGTGTGGCGACGGGCTCGGCCGGGTCGTGACGAAGTTGGGCAACGGGCAGGAGTTGCCGCAAATGTTGTGCGACTACCAGATTCGTCCGCGCGGCGGCGACGGCTGGCTACGCCTTCTGGAGTTCCGGCCAGACTACAAGACCGTCATGGTCTACGATTATTCGGTCACACGAAACGAATGCAACGACTCGCCGGACGCAACATTCAAGGTGACGATTCCAAGCTGAGCGTCGTTACGCGCGCTCGCTAGGCCGGGTGCCACCCGCCGCGGCGAGTGCTCTTCCTGCGAGTGCCCTTCTGACCGGTCGCATCAGCCCGACGTTCCAGCATATTGAGTTCCAGCGCAAGCTGATATTCGCTCGACTCAATCGCCTGTCATTATGTGACAAAAAATATGCCCAGATTCAATCGACGAAACATCCTTCGCGTTGGATTGGCCGCGACAGCACTTCCGGGCGCAACCATTTTGAATCTTGGATGTACGCCCGACGAGGACAATGGAGCACCGGGCACGAACGGATTACCTGACAATCAATCGAATGGGCGTGACAAAAACGCTGACAAAGGAAGCGCGATGAAGATTCAATATCTCGAGATTGTGACGCCAGATGTTGACGCCGCATGTGAGCTCTATTCGCAAATGCATGGCGTTACATTCGCCGGCGCCGACCAGAATCTGGGCGGCGCTCGTACCGCCAAACTGGCGGGCGGCGGAATGTTAGGTATCCGAGCACCGCTGCGCGACACAGAGACCCGGGTGGTGCGGCCCTACGTGCTCGTTGAAGATATCAAAGCGTCCGTCGCGGCGGCCTCTAAAACGGGAGCACAAATCGCAATGCCGCCAACTGAGATCGCAGGCTACGGCGAATTCGCCATTGTCATTCACGGCGGAATTGAATCCGGACTCTGGCAGCTCTAACCGGCCAAGTGCCAGCGTGTGGACCATGGGGTTCGGCGCCTGACGATTCTCCAGGCGCGACATTGCTTCACGGCTCATGCCCAACTCCTCTGCAACATGTCGGTCAAGCTAAGCCCGCGGCGCTCGCTGCTTGGCGGTCGAATTCGTCCGCGAATTGTTAACGAGACGAACTACCTGATTGTCTGCGCGGACTGAAATCCTGCTGGGCGTATGCGTGCTATGGACGAAAGTAGAAGTTGCCGTTGAGCGCCGTCGCGGCGGACAGCCATTGCTGATCGTGCACGAATACGACTTTTGGGATGCGGTTGAGAATGCCGCATGATTCTAATGTGGAAAACACGAGACATGATCCCGCCACATCTTATCCTTATCTCTTCCCTTTTGCGCACGCAGCAACGACCCCGAAGGAGCCTCTACCACGGGGAAAAATGCTTGACCACGATCCCAACCAATGGCTAACATCAGGCCGACGAGGGATTAAAATTGTTATCAGTCACCGTTCAACGGCCGCACGGGCGATCGACGGGACGCACGCGAATCAGTTCGTGTTCGTCTCTGCTTCTTGGTGGAACCATTGGCGGTATTTGAAATCAGGAAGGAGTGGGGGATGCCAACGCTCGATTTCCTCAAGTTCCGCAAGTCACTGCCACAGAAGGAATACACCAAGCTGGTGGAGCGCGCGATCAGCATCTACGACGACGCCCGGGCATGGCAGCCGGCGGCGGAGAAGTTTCTGAACGGCGGAAAGCTGCCGGCGAAGAACGCGGGCGATATTGATGAGGAGATTGTCGCGGTCGAGAAGCAGGTGCTAGCCGCGCAGCAGAAAGTCAAGCCGCCGGATCCCAAAGCGAACCAGTTGAAGGAATTGGTCGACGCCTTGCAGGCTCTGAAGATTCAGCATCGAGAGATGGTAGGCACACTGGTAAGCCAGTTTGAAGGCCTCGACAGCGGCGGCGCGACGGAGGTTGCAAAGGACACGAAAGCCGCGAAAGGGACCGCGGACAAGGCCCTGAATGAAGTGCAGACGGAGATCAGTTCGCTGGTCAAGAAGATGCAGGCCTATCACAAGGAGGCCAACGGGTGCATTCTGCGCCAGGGCGGCTACGTCAAGAGTCAGCGCGACCTCACGGAGCAGACCGAGAATCTGCTCGGCCGCAAGCTCAAGAGCAAGGTGGATGTGAAGTCGTTCGAGCAGGCGCAGAAGGATGTGACGATGCTCGAAGAGGTGATCGAGCATCTCCAGAGTTCCGCGCAAGTGATCAAGCGATTATAGTGAAGAAAACCAATGAGAAAACCAAGGGGACATGCCACTTGAATCACGCATGAGACAACGTAACGGGACCTGCTACTTAAATCACGCATTACGTGATTGTGCTAGTGGATCATGACGTTTGAATTTGTGGATACAGTCGTTTTAGCCGGATACGTGCATCGCTGGTGGTGAACTGCCAGTCGACCGACTTTTGAGGGCGATTTCGCTCGGCGTACCAGTGAGAGCTGTGAGTTTTTAGGTCGTCGATTTGGCTTATTCGTTGATTTAGGCACTGACGCGTGAGAACGCTGAGCTCGATTTCGGCAATGTTCAACCAACTCCCATGTTTGGGTGTGTGATGAATTTCCAGTCGTTCCACAAGTCGCCGCGCCTCCGCAGGCGGGAACCTCTCGTAAAGCGCGGCCAACTTGTGGGTATTCAAGTTATCACAGACAAGCACCACCCGCTTGGCATGGGGATAGTCCACTTCCAGCAACTCGCG
>DASXWB010000193.1:0-1879 GCA_036503915.1 Lacipirellulaceae bacterium
GCAATCGCCTACGATCTGGGCAAGCGGCTCAAGCAGGAGGCGGTTGTCAGCGCGTCGATGGCGACGCTCATTTTTCTATTGCTCCAAGTCGATTTGCGAAACGATTATGAAATCAAGCTGGAGCCAGTGGATTTGGCCAGGCTGGAGCAAGTGGATCTCGACAAATTGGAAGCGGAAAAAATAGTTGACCTCGGAAGCGAGGATTTAAGCCGCCTGGGATCCACTGAGCTAATCAAGGTCGACGAGCCGACGTTATCGATGCATGGCCTCGGCTGGGGCGGGCTATTCACGTCGATTCTGATCGCGCTAATTGTGGTCCGCGTCCAAAAGCTTTTCAACGACGCGAATCTCGTCGTCAAGCTACCAGAAAGCGTGCCGCGGATTGTCTATGAGTCGTTCGTTTCGCTCACTCCGCTGCTGTTTCTCGTGCTTGTATTTTGGATCATACGTTTTGTAATTGGAGTGGATATCAACCATGCCGTTCAGACGGCGCTCAGTCCGCTCGTGTTTGCCCTCAACACGCTGCCCGGCATTCTCACCTATGCCTTGATCGTGACCATGCTCTGGTCGGTCGGCATCAACGGCGACATCGCGTTGGAGGGCATCGTGGCCCCGATCTTTCTGCAATACCTGCTCGCCAACGCCGCGGCCATGAGCGACGGCGACCCGCTGCCGTACATCACCGCCAAGGGCTTTTTCACCACGTTCGTCAACGTCGGCGGCACGGGGGCCACGATCGGCCTGGCCCTGGTGCTGTGGAACTCAAAGGAGCCAGGCTTCCGACAGGTCAGCCGGCTCTCTCTGCCGACGCAAATCTTTCAAATCAACGAGCCCATTTTCTTCGGTTTGCCCATCGTGCTGAACCCGGTGTTCATGATCCCGTACGTTCTGAACGCGCTCATTCTTACCGCGGCCACGTTTCTGCTCATGAGCTGGAACATTATTGAGAAGCCGGTTGTCGATGTACCTTGGACGACGCCTCCCGTGATCGGGCATTACCTGGTTACTCGCGGCGACTGGCGCGCGGCCGTTTGGGGCGTTGTTTCCATCCTCATCTCGATGTGCGTCTATTACCCCTTCGCCAAATTCGCCGAGCGCCAGCGGCTGAAATCGGAAGGCCAGCGCGAAGACGCGAAGTAGGGACAGTGTGGCATGCCTTCGACGCGCAGCGGGGTAGGCATGAATTCACGCCCATCGCGGCCGGGTGGCTGGGGCAACGCCCCAGTCAAAGCGCGAATTCGCCGGGGCGATTCCCCAGCACCCCAGTGCGCACATCCGCAACGCGCTATTTCGCCACCAGCCCCGGCAGCGTTGCTCGCGTTGGCTTGCGCCGCGTGTTGTCGTGCACGAGGATGCCGCTGTCGCCGACGAAATAGGTATTGAAATCGGCCACGACGAGGTTATAGGCCCTTGCCTCGCCAGCCGGTTCAATCGCTTCAATTCGCGGCGCGCACGTGACGCAGTGCAAAACTGCGCCGCTCGCAACCTCCTTGGCCATCCGCCAGCCGACGCCCGACACCCAGAATGGATGACCGCGTGTGGCCCGCAGCTCTTCGCCGCCAAAAGAGATTTTCAAAATTGGGCTGGGCGGACGGATCGTGCGTACGAGCACCGGCTTATAGGCCAGCTCCCCGGTGTCCACGTTTTGCGCCAGTACCAAATCGCCGATCTCCAGGGTTTCGATAGGCTGCTGCCCGGTCTTGGTCCACACGGGAGTGCCTGCGGCGAAGCATTCGCACCGCTGCGGAGACGGCAGGAGCTCGTAACTCGTTTCGCTCGATTCATAAACCGGCCGCTCTTGGGACAGATCGTATTCGTTGTGTTCGGACCACCAGTTCCACCAGTCGCGAGGCTCCGACCCCAGATCCTTGCCGCTCAC
>DASXWB010000194.1:0-1972 GCA_036503915.1 Lacipirellulaceae bacterium
TGACCTTGACGATCTGGCCGGGCTTGACGAAATCATGCGGGTCTTTGACAAATCGGTTTGCCATCGCGGACACGTGCACGAGACCGTCCTGGTGCACGCCGATATCGACGAAAGCGCCGAAGGCGACGACATTGGTCACGACGCCTTCGAGAATCATGTTTGGCTGCAGATCCGTAATAGACTCTATTCCCTCCTGAAATGTAGCCGTTTTGAACTCGGGCCGCGGATCGCGGCCGGGCTTTTCCAACTCAGCGAGGATGTCCCGCACCGTCGGCAATCCGAATTGGTCGTCCGTGAATTCAGCGGGTGAAAGCGCTTTCAGCGCCGCCGGCTGGCCCATCACGTCAATAATGCCCTTACCGATTCGCCTCAGGATGCGCTCGACCACCGGATACGCCTCAGGATGTACCGCTGAGCGATCGAGCAGATTGTCGCCGTCATTGATGCGCAGGAATCCTGCAGCCTGCTCGAAGGTCTTGTCACCCAGGCGTGGCACCTTACGAATTGTTTTCCGATTCCTAAACGGGCCGTTGGCGTCGCGAAACTCGACGATGTTTTTTGCAGTGACATTGTTAAGCCCCGACACGCGCGCGAGCAGCGGCGACGAAGCCGTATTGACGTCCACGCCCACTGCGTTGACGCAGTCTTCGACGGTGGCATCGAGCGAACGCGCGAGCGCTCGCTGGTTCACGTCATGCTGATATTGGCCGACGCCGATGGATTTGGGATCGATCTTCACCAACTCCGCCAAAGGATCTTGCAGCCTTCGCGCGATGGAGACTGCGCCGCGCAGGCTCACGTCCAGTTCCGGAAACTCTGCGGCAGCTAATGCAGAAGCCGAATAGACCGAGGCGCCGGCTTCACTGACGACTATCTTGGCCAGCTTCCTATCCGGCATCTTCACCGCGAGTAGCTTGATCACCTCGGCGGCGAGTTTATCCGATTCGCGGCTGGCGGTGCCATTGCCGATCGAGATCAGCTCGACATTGTGCTGCACCACCATCCTTGCTAACGTCGCCAGCGATCCCTGCCAGTCATTGCGCGGCTGGTGCGGATATATGGTGGCCGTTTCCAGTAGCTTGCCGGTGACATCGACCACCGCCACTTTGCAGCCGGTTCGTATGCCGGGATCCAGACCGAGCACGGCCTTGGGACCTGCAGGTGCGGCTAGCAGCAGCTCGCGCAGATTGCGGCCGAATATTTTGATTGCCTCGGCTTCCGCCGCCTCCCGCAACTGCATCAACAGCTCAGCGCTGACGTGCGGGTGCGCCTTGAGGCGCCATGTCCAATGGCAGACCTCCGCCAGCCACTTGTCTGCCGGGCGGCCGCGGTCTTGGAGACCGAAATGCGCTGCGATTATGGCAACGCACGGATGCGGCACGGCGGCTTCGACTTCTTCTCCCAGGCCCAGCTCAATCGTCAGCACGTCGAGGCTGCGCCCGCGGAACAGCGCCAGCGCACGGTGCGAGGGGATATTTCGTATCGCTTCCGAATAATCGTAGTAATCGCGAAACTTCTCTTCTTCGGCAGCTTCCTTACCTTTCATCACCTTGGACGTGACAATGCCCTGCTCCCACATACGGCCGCGCAGTTTGGCGAGCAGTTCAGCCGTTTCAGCAAAACGCTCGGATAGAATATCGCGGGCGCCTTCGAGAGCCGCTTTCGTGTCAGAAACACCATTTTCCACCGCCGGTTTATCATTCACATACTTGGCCGCTTCGCGCTGCGGGTCCAGGGTTGGGTTGGCGAAGAGCGCATCGGCGAGCGGCTCCAACCCCGCCTCGCGGGCAATCTGCGCGCGGGTCCGGCGCTTGGGCTTATAAGGAAGGTAAATGTCTTCCAATAACTGCTTGGTTGCGGCTCCTTCAATGGCAGCCCGCAGTTCATCGGTAAGTTTTCCCTGCTCTTCGATGGACGCCAGAACCACGTCGCGGCGCTCTTGCAGTTCGCGCAGGTACAGTAACCGTTCTTC
>DASXWB010000195.1:0-1941 GCA_036503915.1 Lacipirellulaceae bacterium
CCGCCAACGCTGCCGCTGGTTCACCCACTTCAGCCCCAGCTGCGGACCAACGATCGAGTTAATGAACGACGTATCCCAGAAGCTGTTTCCCATGATGCTGCCGAAAGCGTCGACGCGAAATTCATCGTACACTTCGAGGAACCGCGCACCGAAGCTCAGCACGACGTGATTGTTCTGATGCTTCGCCTGGTGGTGGTTGTTCGAAAGCGCGTGCGACCACATCAACTCCACGCCGTTGGTCTCGGTCGTGTTGCGGATGGTCACGCTGTCGAAGAAGATGTTGAAGCGATGAAGGTCGTCCCAGTCAACAATCATGTCAATATCTCCGTCGCCATCGAGATCGATTGCGTCGCCGCCTGGTAAACCGTCGCCGTCAATGTCATCGGCGAGTCGGAAGAAGTCGAAGTCGATCATGTCGGCATCTTCTTGCGACGCACCGTAATTTCCAACGTACAAAAACGGACCGCCCTGAGTTCCAATCTGCGCACCGGCGAGAAAGTTCACGTAGTCGCGAAATCCGACCAGCAAGCCAGCGGGCGCGTCGAACAAAATCGGTACGGCGCCGAAGCCGAATGCCCGCAGGTCGCCGCCGGCGATGGGGCCATCACCCGGACCAATGTCGTCTCCATCCGTGTAGTCCGGATCGATAAACGGCGGCAGGCCGTCGCCGATGCCGTCGCCGTTGGTGTCGACTCGGGTGAAGCCATAGAACTCGCCTTGGTTCAGCTCCGGCCCGTCCAGAATGCCGATCGTCCAGCCGTGGCCCATGTCCTGGTAACCCAGCTCGTAGCGGTTGCCGAAGGCAAAGCCGGCCTTGGGCGGCACGTCATTGAGCGTGTTGCGAATGCGATGGGGCCCAGGCGGCAGATTGAACACATCCACCTCATCCTGCGGATTGACCCGGAAGACGACCTCGGCAAACTCTACGGCTGTCGGGCTGCCGACCGCCGTTCGTTCCCCCGAGTACGACCAGAACAGCTTGTCGTAATGGAAGAAGTAGCCCGACCATTGGTCCTCGAGTGAGTTGTCCAGATCGAGCAACAACGGCGCAAAGAGCTGAAAGTCGTGTTCGTAATTGGCGGGGCCGGTGGGCAAGTTTTCCTGTGCCGAGGCGCCTTCCAACAGGGCAGCCAGCGCAACGCCGGCCGTCATGAGCAAGTTTCGTAAGCGATGATTCATCGTCTCCACCTACCGTAAAAACGCGGCGGAAGCACCCCCCTTGGGGCCAACGGCGCACCCGCGCGCAGTGCCCTAAAGGTCTACGTGCCGGTAGTATCGGGTGGGCCGTCGTTACCAGTTGAGTAAGATCGGTAAAGAGAAGCGAAAATCGGGGTTATTCCGATTCTGCGGCCCCCGGCGGCGGACTAGCGACGGCTCGGCGAGCCCTCGACTCGACCGGGCTTGCCCAAGTAGGCGGGCGGGAAACCAATGAAAGCACCTACGGCGCCTGCTTGCGGTGACCCCTCTAAAGGGTGGGCAGATCGCGATAGCTGCCCGTATGGCGCAATAAAAAAGCTCCCACAGGCGGGGCAGGAACCTGTGGAAGCCGTGGAGTCGGAGCGCAATCGCCCCGATGTTCTCCATGATACTCGAATAAACCAGAGACGCAAAGATATTCCACGAAAAAATTTGCCACATTTCTAGGCAAGCCAACCCGCGGCCGGAGACCGAAAAGCTTGCGAGGCCATGGGTTGAGGAGCCGCCCTCGAACCCCCGACCCTAACTCAATCTCGCGCTCCGGCATTGGCCGACGACAGTCCACCGCCTTTATCGTCATCCATGCGATCGCGGTTGACTCTCGCGCCAGATTCCCTCTGAGCCATAAGCTATTCTACCTCGTTCCTTATAATTTCTTAGTCTTCCAACAATATGATGCTTCCGGTAGCCGCGGCAAGTAGAACTCGAGACGCCGCTACAACCGTCCAACTCGCGTGTCAAACC
>DASXWB010000196.1:0-2580 GCA_036503915.1 Lacipirellulaceae bacterium
GCGCATCTACATTGCAGTCCCTAGAACCTTTGCGCCTTAGCGCCTTAGCGTGAGACTTTTTAGGTGGTTGGTAAACCGAGCCCAGCCTACAGCGTCGCCAGCTGCACGTTGCTCATTCGGCCGTCGTAATACTTTCGGTACTGCACCTTCCTCTCCAGGTCGTTTATGACGACTTGGGCGAAGTCGATGCCGGCGAACTGCGAGCTGCTGCCCAAGCCGCCCGGGCTGAACACGTTGATCTCGATGAGCTTGTCTTCCACGATATCCAGCCCCACCAGGAACATGCCGTCGCTCAAGAGCTTGGGGCGCACGATTTCCACCATGCGCAGCATCTTGTCAGTCACGTCGGCCGGCTGGCTTTCGCCGCCCGAATGCATGTTGCTGCGCGCGTCGCCGCTTTTATTGACGCGGCGGAAGGCGGCGAACTTGCCCTCGTGCATCAGCGGCCGGCCGTTCATCACGAACAGCCGCACGTCGCCCTCGGCCGCCGCCGGCAGGTATTCCTGCACCACGCAGTACCCGTCGCGCGTCACCGCGTCGATCATCTGGTTGAGATTGGCCCGTTCTTCGGCGCCGACCAGGAACACATTCTTGCCGCCGGAGCCTTGCAGCGGCTTGATCACCACCTTGTCGTGCTGGTCCTCGATGAAGCGCTTGATCTCGTCGACGTTGCGGCTGATACAAGTCTTCGGCCGCACCTCCTCCGGAAAATGCTGGAAGTACGTTTTGTTGAGAGCGCGGGCCAGGTTCTCCGGATCATTGAGCACCATCACGCCCCGGCTGGCCACGAGCTGCCCGAACAAGATGCCGGCCGATTGGGCCCAGGGGCGCTCGGTCGCGTCGGCCGACGGATCGTTTCGCAACAGCAGCACGTCCAAGTCGTCGAGGCAGATGCACTGTGGCTCGTTTTCCTCGTCCTGCAGCTCGCCCAGAAACTTTTCGAGCGACTTGTAGCTCTTCGCGCGCGGCGAGCGCGCGTAGGCGTTGATCGAGCCGTCGGGCGCATACACAAAATCGCCGACGCCGAACGTGTAACTCTTATGGCCCAGGTTGTTCGCCGCCATCGCCAGCCGCGTCGTGGTGAAGCTGGCTTCTTCCGTTTCGAGATCGTTGACGACAAACGCGATTTTCATGGCCGTAGGACGGGCACCGCCCACCTTTTCCCAAAGCGATACGGGTGGGCACTGCCCACCTACGCCCTTACTTGATTTAATCCCGGCTGCTGCCGCCGAAACGCAGAATGAAGTACAGAAGAGTCAACACGGCCTGCAACGTGCCGGCCACATAGGTCCAGGCCGCCGCGTTCAGCACTTTGCGCACATACTCCTGCTGCTGCCGCGGCACGATGCCCAGCGCGTCGAGCTGCGCTTTGGCCCGGTTGCTGGCGTCGAACTCAACCGGCAGGTTCACCAGCTGGAAGAACACGACGCCACTATACAGTACGATGCCAGCCTGGATAAAAAAGGCCCCGGCAGCTCCCATCATCGCGCCAATAATAATGAGTGGTACGCTGATGCCGCCGGCAAAGCTGGCGACGGGAACGGCAAAGTTCCGTATCACTAGAGGCGCGTAACGATTCGCATCCTGCAGCGCATGGCCAGCTTCATGCGCGGCCACGCCCACGGCCGCCATCGAATGGGCTTGATACACGTGCGGACTGAGTCGTAGCACCTTGTGCCGCGGGTCGTAATGATCGCTCAAAAACCCCTGCACCTGCTCGATGGCGACGTGGTGCAATCCGGCCGAATCCAAAACGTGCCGTGCAGCCGCCGCACCGCTAAGCGGCGCGCGGACGCGTTCGGCCTCAGCGAAAGTGGAGCGCACTTTCGCTTGCGCCCACAGGCCCAACAAAAGGGCCGGGGCAAGAATGATGAAATACTTTGGGTCGAAAAACATTCAACGATCCTCTTGTAACGAACCGCTAGCCCGGTGCTGCAATCACCGTGCCGAGCGGTTCTGAAATCCATAGACGCTGAATTATATGCATTAACTTTCTCACGAAGAGGCCTGTGAGCCGGTTAGCCGCCTGGAATTAAACTGTCGAGCGAAATCGAGGCGTCCCGGTCCTATAAAATTCTTGTCGATTCGCGTCGTAATGGTCATTTGGTAAGATATTAAAATCGCTCGACGACTTTTTCGCGCATTGCGTCGACGTTCGTCGAGTTGTCGGGTCCCGGTGACGGAGAATGCCGGTAGTGGATACATTTCAGCATTTTCGTCTCGCTCGTCGAAGGCTTCGGATTCTCCCGCGACCGCAGTCGCCTGTCACGCCCGTCGAATTGCCTCTCGACCGGCTCGGGGCAGTGGGCAAGCGTCAATGTGCCGCCTTTATCTCTGTAGGGGCCGTAGGTCAACGGTCTTTGCAGATGGTTTCTTCTCTCATGGTTCTGGCATGTTGGTCGCTCCGTGAATTGGCCATCGTGTGTGTTCGCGGAATCACATCGTCCGTCCTGCGTCGCGGTGGCGAAGCGACGCGGCGGTTGGATTCATCTCTACGCAGTCACCGGACGTGGCGGTCGCATTGCCGCCGCGTGTACTCTGGGCTGAATAAAACCTTGTTCGCACCGGTCGGGCCGAATT
>DASXWB010000197.1:0-7759 GCA_036503915.1 Lacipirellulaceae bacterium
GAGCTGACCATAGATGGGCATAAAAACGCACTCAATGTGGTTTGACCGAACGTCCCGGCGTTTACATCCTCCCAATAGTGCTGCTCGTCGCGCGAATCCACGCCGGTCTCAAGTGTCTTTGTTACCTGGTCATAGACAGACTGTGCCTCGAGCTGCGGCAACAGATAAACCAGCACGCCGATCCATTGGTGCTTATTCTTCGGCGGCGAACGAGTTGGATCATCAAGTGTGCCGAAATCATCCTCATCTATACTTCCCAGGAATCCGGGCGGGAATGCCTTTCGAGTCGCCTCGTAGTTGAGCGCCGCCAGGCCAAGCTGCTTGAGGTTGTTTGAGCACGAGTTGCGCCGCGCACTCTCGCGCGCCGCCTGAATGGCCGGCAGCAGCAAGGCCACTAAAATGCCAATAATTGCGATGACGACAAGAAGCTCAACAAGCGTGAAACCCGGCCGTGGCCGCGTCTCTCCGAGACGCGGATGGTCGTGAAGTGCGGCCATGTTGTTGGGCGAAGCCTTCCGAAGTGCACAACCAAGAGTCTCCTGCGAGTCTTCGCCACGGCGAATCTTCGATCGGAGAGACTCGCCTACATGCGTAACAACACGACGCAGTGCCGGACGATGGCCGACCATAGCGTAGTCCCCCAGTAAGGTGCGCCTTAGATCACGAGACAAGAAGCAGAACAGTATTTATATGTCTCGCTGGCCCGCTTCATTGTCCTCTTAATATGCGATTTTTACAAGTCGGCGCGGACGTATTTCCATACGATTAGCGTGATATATTCACCCTAATAGTATGTTCGACAACGGTGCAGGTCCGGGTGGGGCGATGCCCAGGAATCGCTGAACCCGCTGAGGCGCTGCCCCCAGGCACGCACAGCAATTTTGTACGGATTCGCCCTGGCCTACCGGCCCAGCTGCTCCGCCAGGTCGTGCGCCCCGTAGATTTTCCGCAGTGCTTCAGGGATTGCGCTGCTGTGCACCGAAACGGCTCGGGCAACCTTGTCGTCATAGAAGTACGATGCGGTCAGTCCTTGCAGGTTGCTATCAAAAATTATGCCGACAAACTCACCCGCGCGGTTGATCACCGGACTACCCGAGTTGCCGCCGATTATGTCGGCCGTGCACACGAAATTAAATGGCGTCGAGGCTACAATTTCCTCTTTGGCTTTGTGCCATGAGTCCGGCAACTTCCAGGGTTCCTTCCCTTCGTGTGCCGTTTCATGATCGAACGCCCCGCCCATGGTCGTCCACGGCGGAACCATGGTCGCGCCCTCCTCATATCCTTTCACGACGCCGAACGCCAGCCGCAAGCTGAACGTGGCATCCGGATAGCCTGACGTGCCACGCACGGCCACTTTAGCCTTATCGATCTCGGCGTAGGCCTGGCGCTTCAGCTCGTCCAGCTCATCATGCGTTTCGCGCAATGAACGAAACTCGGGCTCGATATCGCGGAAGAACTGGATGAGCGCATCGTCCGAGGCCGCGATCGCCTCGAGGCCGCCTTCGGACAGTTGCCGGCGGACTTCGACCTTGTTCAATTCGGATCGGCTGATGAGGTCGGCCGCCCGCTCGCGCGGGCTTTTGCCGTCCAGCATTTTTTGCACCAGCGGATCATCCCCGCCCCGGCGCTCGACAAGCAGCGCCAGCTCCGTGGCGAACTTCGCAGTCTCCAGATCATCGTAGACCGGCGCGGGCGAAAACACGTCCAGCTCGAGCGACTCGCGATTCGACTCGCGGTATTCGCGCAGCCGATCGCCGCTCGGCTTCTGGTCCTCGCCGGCCATCAGCACCAGGTGCTTGGCGATCGTGAAATACCGGTTGCGGAAATCGGGCAAGAGCCCGATGAGCGCAACTTTCTTTTTCTCAACCTCCGCCACTCGCTCCCACGCGTCATCGAAATGCCGCAGTTTTGAGTTTGCCTGCACCTCGCTCCGCAGCGACTCTTCCTCGGCCGCCTTACGTTCGATGAACTCGGGCGTTTGCAGCCCTTGCAGCATGCCCATGACCGCTTTGCGCGAATTCTGCACGCCGAACAGGTCGTCGCTGCCTTGCCGATAATGTTCGGGGCCTTCGTTGGTGTATTGCTGCAGAGCTATCTCCATACGCGCGAGCGAATTCAGCAGGTAGGGCATGAAATCATCACGTAGATGCTTGACACCCGCCAGAGTCGTGATTCGCTGCGTATTGCCCGGGTTGCCCGAGACGAACACGAGTTCGCCATCGTCCGCACCCGTGTCCGACCATTCCAGAAAATGCTCGATCTGGGCCGGCTTGCCATCCTCGTACACGCGCACCAGCGTCACATCCAGGCAGTATCGCGGGTACTCGAAATTGTCGGCGTCGCCGCCAAAGAACGCGGCCGTCGCTTCCGGCGCCCATACCAGGCGCACGTCGGTGTATTTTTTGAAGCGATAAAGATGGTACTTGGCCCCGCCGTAAAGCGTGATCACGTCGCTACGCAGCCCGGTTTCGGCCAGCGACCGCTTCTCGATTTCTGCCATCGTGGCCTGCCGCGCCTTGTACGCTTCGTTGGCGTCCATCCCGTCGGTCACGGCCGCGTCGACCTCTTCGGTCACGTCTTCGATCGAAACGAGCTGATTCAGCTCAAGATCGGGCGCTTTCAGCTCCTCGCGCTGCGCGTGGGCGAGGAAGCCGTTCTCGTAAATGTTGTTCTCGGGCGTGGAAAGTTTATGCAGCGTGTCGGCCGCCACGTGATGATTCGTGAGCACGAGCCCGTTGCTCGACACAAACGAGGCCGACCCACCGGACGAAAAACGCACCGACGAGAGCATGATGTGCTCGGCCCATTCGTCGCTGGGCACAAAGCCATACCGCTCATCGAGCAGCTCCTTGGGCAGGTCATCGAGGAGCCACATGCCCTCGTCGGCGCGAGCGGCGGTTACGAACAAAGCGCCTGCGATCATCGAGAGTAAATGACATCGAACGTACTGATCAAGTTTCATGATTACGTTTCCAGATGGTTCATAGAATCAGCGATCGCCAGACATGGGCCAACCACCGCGGACGCCTCAATCTACATAACTAATATACGTCCTACAAACGACGTCGGATCGCTATCGCAAACGCCCCAGCGCACCGACCAAGCCGTCCACCATTTCCGCCGTGTGATGAAAACAAAGGCTGATCCGCAGCAGCGACTCGCCTTCGGGCACCGAGGGCGGCCGGATGCCCGGCACAAAAAAGCCCGCTTCGCGCAATCTGCCCGCCAGCTCCATGGTGAGCTTCGCGTCGCCCACAGCGATCGGAATGATCTGGCTCTCCGAACGGCCGGTGTCCCAACCCTGATCCTGAAGACGGAATCGCAGCTCAAGAGCACTGGCGAGTAGTCGCTCGCGACGATGCGGCTCGGTGCGAACGATTTCCAGCGCGGCCAAGGCGCCGGCGCTTGTCGCCGGCGGCTGAGCGGTGGAAAAAACATAACTTCGGGCCCGATTGGCGAGCCAATCAATAAGCGACCGGCGCCCGCAGACGAACCCGCCGCCGCTGCCCAGCGCTTTACTCAAAGTGCCAACGCGAATGTGAACGCGTTCGTGAAAGTCTGAAAAGGGAGCACTGCTGGGCAAGCCAGCAATGGCATCAAAGCCCGCCTCGCTCGCTCCTCGCTCTTTCCCCGCATCCCGCATCCTGCATCCTGCATCCTGCAATTCCGCCACGCCCCGGCCGTTCTCACCAAACACTCCAGTGGCATGCGCCTCATCCACCATCAACATCGCATCATACTTGCGCGCTAACTCAGCCAGCTCGGCGACCGCCGCTAAGTCGCCGTCCATGCTGAAAAGCGTGTCGGTCACAATCAGCCGCCGGCGAAACCGGTCTGCGCTTTGGAGCAGTTTTTCCAACGCGGCGCAATCGCCGTGCGGATAAATAAAGCGGGTTGCCTTCGAGAGGCGACATCCGTCGATCAGGCTCGCATGATTTTTCGCGTCGCCGAAGATTGCGTCCTCATCTTCCACGAGCGCCGGAATGATGCCCGCATTGGCCGCAAACCCGGACGGAAATACGAGCGCCGCTTCCGTCGCCTCGAACTCGGCCAACTCGCGTTCGAGCGCGGCGTGCGACTCGCTGCGGCCGCTCACCAGCGGACTTGCGCCGCTGCCCCAGCCTTCGCGCTCAGCTGCTCGAGTGGCCGCTGCAATCAAGCGTTCATCAGCGGCCAGTCCCAAATAATCGTTGCACCCAAAGTTAATGAGTTCTCGGCCATTGATAACAATACGCGCCGTCTGTCGCCCCTGGCGCATCGCGAGCCGCCGACGCAGTCCGGCTCGATCCAATCGGCCAAGCTCCACGTCAATCCAAGCTAGCGGATCGTGCGGCATTTCTTTCATTTAACGTGGTGAGAGGCATCCCCGATTTGACAGCGACAATCGCCGGCGAAACAATAAGCTAAGCCGCCGGAAACGGCCCTTTCCACGGAACTTTGTCCTCCCTCGCAGCGTCCAATTCTACGAGCCAAGCTTGAGCGACGACGCCCCACTGATCGCAGCCACGCTTGCTGGTGACACCGCGGCCTTCGGCCGGCTGGTGGGTTTGTATCAGGACAGGCTTTACAATTCGCTGCTGCGCGTGCTGGGATCTGCCGAGGATGCCCGCGACATCACGCAGGATGCGTTTGTCCAGGCGTTTGTCAAGCTGAAGTCCTTTCGAGGGTCGTCTGCGTTTTATACTTGGTTGTACCGGATTGCGTTTAACCTGGCGATGAGCCATGCGCGCCGAGCGCACGCGATGGTGTCGCTGGATGGTGTGAAATCAACTTGGGGCAGCGAGCCGATGGACGGCCAGTCCGCGCCGGATGCCGATATTTTGCGCCGCGAGCAAGTCGAGCTGGTGCACGCCGGCCTTGCCGCGCTGAGCATGGAGTACCGACAAATCCTTGTGCTGCGAGAAATCGACGGCTGCCGATATGACGAGATTGCGGAGATCCTGGACCTGCCGGTGGGAACCGTGCGCAGCCGACTGTTTCGCGCCCGCCTCCAATTGCGCGACCACCTCGCGCCGCGATTCCACGTAGAACGAATCGTCGACACTCGATGACACGATGAGCGAATACGATCGACAATCCGAGCTGGATGACGAGCTCGTGAGCGCGTATCTCGACGAAGAGCTGTCGCCCGAGGACCGCGCCGCGGTCGAAGCGCGCCTGGCAGCCGACCCGGCCGCCCAGCAGCTGCTGCATCAGCTGCGCGCCGTGTGCGAGGCGGTTCAAGCTTTGCCGCAAGAAGTCGTCGGGCACGACATGCGCGATTCGATTCTGCACCAGGCCAACGCAGTGAGACAAACCGCGGCTGCGGCCAGGCTGCAAGACGCGGACGAGCATGCCGATGTCTCGAACGGCCAGACATCGACCGCGCTCGATGACGGCCCGAAACTTACCATTGGCCGGACGCGGCGCGGATGGGTGTGGGCCTCGCTGGCCATTGCCGCGGCGCTGTTGATTATGGCGTTCGGGCGGGAGGCCGAGCGCGACCGGTTGCCCAACCTCGCGCAGCGTCAAGACAAAGGTCCGCTCGGCGACGCTCGCGGTGGCGCCACCGACCTGGAAGTTCGCGCAGTCAACGAACCAGCGGCGCCGGCCGACGAATCCGAATCGGCGCCGCCACCGGACAACCGTTTCGCCTGGCAAGCGCCCGCAACCGATATGGACGCAGTGTCCGCGCCAGAAACCGCATCAGAGCCGGCGCCGACATCTGGTCCCCAGCCGCGTGGCAGGGCCAGAACTTTGGAGCTGGCGACCGAGTCGCCGCCTCCGCCCGCGCAAGCGCAAAGGGCTGAAGAACTCGGCAGAAATTACGCTGATTCAACCCCGGCGGCGCCACCAACGGAAACGCAAGCCGAATCGCTCAAAGAAGAAGTTCCCGAAATGCCAGCAGCCGACCGCCTGGCGCCTGCCGCGCCCGCGACCGAATTGGGTGATATGGGACTGGGTAACACGGTTGCCGATGCCGCGGCGGGAGGAGAACCGGCTGCAGCGCCTGCCGTGCCGGCTGATGAAAACCAAGCTGACGACGACCCGCTCGTCGTCGTCCGAGTCCATGCCAAGCGATCCGCGGTCGAAAGCAGGACATTTGACCGGTTGCTTGAGCGCAACGGCATTGAGGTGAATTCGGCACTAACGGATGAGTCCGAACTCGCAGCCCTCGATGGATCGCGCCGTGCGTTCCGCCGCTTTGCTGAAACTGGGCAGACAAATGGCACGGCCGAGCCTGCGAGTGATCAACCCAATGAGGCCGACACGGTTGACGCGGTACTCGTCGAAGCGCCGCCTGCGGCCATCGAGGCGTACATCGATGGATTGAACAAGGACCAGGAAAACGTCCTCGGACTTCGGGTGGACGAAACGGCGGCGGTTGAAGCCAAATCGGCCACAGATTTCGCGGCCGACACCAACGCATTTGCCAAACCAAAACTGGCCGAGAATCTCGAGCTGACCAAGTACAACCGCGGCATCGTTCCGGCCGAACAGGAGTCGCTCGCTCGCGACAATTATCATTTCTACCGCTCCGACGGCGCGGGTTTCGGAGGCGGCCGGTTCTCCGGCGCTTCCTCGAATGAAGCTCGGCTGCAACTATTGCAACAACGTGGCCTGTTACGCGCACGCAAATCACTCAGCGAATCCGGCGCCGGCGTCGCCGTGCGTCTGAACGAACGGGGCGCCATTGCGCAGCAGCCGCAGCCCTTCGGACAACAATCGGCACGGGGCGGGCTAGGTGCCGAAAACGATTCGCGAGCGGCTCAAAATGATTCGCAGGCCGCGGCACTGAAGGTCGAGAGTGTGCGTCGCGGGATGAAAGAGGGCGAACAGCGAGCAGCCGATAACAAGCTGCAAGTTCTCTTTCTTTTCAGCTTTGACGAGGCGGCGACGCCTTCTCCTCCGTCGCGAGGCAAGGCACAATAGACGGCCACCGCATTTTGATCTTGTATTTCAGGAAGGAACCATGGCCGAAGTTACCATTCGCATGCGCCCGAACGGCCCGCTCTTGATTGAAGGCCCGTTCAAGCTGGTCGATTCTCGCGGAACCGAATTCCAGATTCCGCCAAACAAGCCGGCCGTCGCCCTCTGCCGCTGCGGGCAATCTTCCAAGAAACCCTTCTGCGACGGCACGCACAAAACATGCGGCTTCATTTCCGACGAAGCGCCAACGCCGCCAGCCGTGGGGTAACACCGAATGGTTGTGGGAGGCGTCTCCGACGCCGATTTCGCGTTGCGCCGGAAACCGCCATCCGCGTCAGAGACGCCTCCCACCTATGTTCTCAACTCAACAAAGCAGCTTTACGACGCGTGCCTGGGGCAACGCCCCAGATTTGCGAATAGTGTATTGCTGGGGCGATGCCTCAGACACGCGCCGTGCCCTCCCACCGACGCTACAACTGGTCCCAGCGCTTCCACCGTCCCACTCGCGCTAACGCGACACGTTTCTCGTCGCACCGCCTGACTGGCAACCACTCTGCGCTTCAGCCGGCGGCTGCGCCGAGTCGATATTCGCCGATGACAATTGATTGTGCCAGCTCAAGCAAAGGAACATGACCATGTGGCGATCGTTTTTCTTGGCAATCGGCGCGTATTGTTGCTTATTGGGCGTCGAAGCAATGGCGATTGAAAAGGCCGTGCTCAAAGTCGATCCGACGAGCACGCAAACAACCTGGCGAGAAATCTCTCCGCCCGCCTGGGCGCCGTGGACGATGCTCGCCGGTGGCGCCGTCGTGATGTTGTATTCCTTCACGATCCCGCAACGCGTCAGCGG
>DASXWB010000198.1:0-2131 GCA_036503915.1 Lacipirellulaceae bacterium
CGTCTTCGAAGTCGGGCAAGTTGCTGCCATCGATTTGCTGCTTGCGGATGGTGCCGTCCTCGCGCTCTTCCTCCGTCAGCAGCAGGTTGTTGAGAAACTTGCCGAGCATCGTCTTGGCCTGAGGCATCTTTCCCTGCCGCAATAGCTCAAAGGTTGGCCGCAGCTCGTCGTCGGTGCGGCCGAACGACCAGCCGCTCCGTTCGCCAGGGGACAAATATTCCATATTCTCGGAAACTTTTCGGTATTCGGGAGTGTCGGCCAGCCTTTCATTTTCATCCATGCCTTCAAGAAGCTTCTTCAAATAATCGACGTCGGAGGCCATCATCATGTGTCCCAGCGCGACGCAGACGGCCGAATTGGGAAGCACGCGGTTACGATTGTCTTTGTCGTCTTTGTCCTCCTTTTTTGGGTCTGTATTGATCCGCGTAAACCCCGGCGGCCGCGCAACTGCTTCTTCGTCGGCCAGCTGCGGCGGCACGCGCTCCCAGATCACGAATTTGCCTACGTCTCGCCGCACGACATCCGGTTCCTTGGTCATCCATTTCTCGAGCGCTTCGGCCAGTGCTTCTTCGTTTTTGGCCTCAATGGCAAACAAGGAACGCTCGCTGTCGACGGTGATTGGCGTCTGGTAATCGGCCAGGATCGAAATCCGCTGTCCCATATTTCCGATGAACTCCTTGCGGACGTTCACCTGCGGCCCGTACGGATCGGTCTCCCAGCCCTCAAGCGTGTTGGCCCAGGCGTCTTCGTGCCCCTGCAGGGCGTCGAAAACCGGCCCCACGTTACCGAAGGATTTGTCGATATCTAACAGAAAGGTCGTATAACCGGCCGCCGTGCGCGGGACCCATGCCTGCGGCGTCAGTTCGCGCGTATTGGGAAGTTGAAGCATGCGCATGGAAAGGTTCCAGCGCAAGGGGTCGCTTTCCTTGCCAGGCACTGGCGGGGCGTAAACCGATGCGCGGTGCAAGAACTCGATGCCGCCATCAACCAGTTGGTTAAAGAATCCGCCGGCGCCCTTGATGGCGTCGAAGCCATTCTCTTGAAGAATGCGCACCGTATCCTGCTCGCGTTGGCGTTGTGACGATTTCTGCAGCGTGCGCGCGGCATAAACCAGGCCAAATGGCTCGACAAACCACCGGGCCTCGGGCGCCAGGCCGTTCGCCTGACGGCGGCAGCGGTCCATGGTGGCGGCGTAAGCGGGAACCGATCTCAAATTATCGTTTGCGTTGCCGGCGAAACGATTGAGCATTGCTTCCGCTTGTGTGCGATCATCGATGCCGCAAAGCACGTTGTCCTTGATGAAATACACTGTTGTTTGGGTTGAGCTGCCCTTGTCGGCAGGAACCGTAAAGACTTCCAGGTTGCCGCCGCCTCGATTCACGACCGTCTTTTGGCCGCCTCGCTCCGCAAAGCGCTTTTCGACGGATTGAAGTAGCGATTCGGCCTCGTCTTCGCGTCCGGTGACGTCGATTGTGATCGCCAGCGCCGCGTCGTCGCCCGAGCGCTCGATGATCGAGAGGCTCATTTCACCGGCCGGCACGCCTTCCAGGTCTTCAAAGGTGATACCCAGCTTTTCCTCGACCGCTCGATACTTTTCCTGAATCTGCTTACGGAGATCCTTTACAAAAGGCTGCATCAGCTCGTCGTCGAGCATCTGGCCGAATTGCGTCTGATTCCAGCGCTCTTCGAACTCAGCCGGGTGAGCGATCGAGATGTACCCGACGGTTGTGCGCGGCAGGAGCACGTCGCTGGGCGGTCCGGCTAATGCGGGTGCAATGCTCAGCAGCAAAAGACCGAGCGACCAATGGCAACGGGTAAAGCTTGAGCTGACTCGCAAGGCAATTCCTCCTTGATCGCAGCGGCTGCGGCAGGGAATAGTGAGGATCGCTGACTTGCGACCATCTTGCAAAGACTGGGTAATATATCCCGAATCGTCCGCTTGAGCCAAGTTGTATCAATGAACCAGTTCGCGGCGGCGGCTCAAATAGTCCCATACCACGTAGCGATCCAAATCGCGGCCGGCCGTGAAAAACACCCGGCCCGACGTGGATTCCGCCAATCGAAAAGCAAATCGCACGTCTTCTTCAGTTTGCGACCAGCTGGGCAGCAAAAACAAGTTGATGGTGATTCC
>DASXWB010000199.1:0-2908 GCA_036503915.1 Lacipirellulaceae bacterium
CGATCTGTCGGTCGTCGTGGCATACGATCCGTTCGCGCTGCCGCCCGCATTCCCAAATTCGCCGGCTTCCGTGGCGTCCCGTTCGGCAAAAGGCGCCGCCGTAGAGGCCACCGAGGCCGGGGACGCCGATCAGCTCGCCGAACACCTCGAAAGTCTGCGCATGGAGTTGGAGCAGCTTCAGCAGCGCGGTGTTCAGGTCATCGTGCGCGGACGCGACCAGTACGTCGCCATGATCGGCGACCGCACGATCCATGTGGGAGACGAAATCAGCGGCTTCACCGTCACGGCCATCGAGCCGGACCACGTGCGCGTGGAAAGGAAAGTTCCGAAATGACGCCACGCGCGCAACGACGATCGACCGATTGCGGATTGCGGCACCTATGGGGTACCCGGGATTGCGGATTCAATCTGCCGGGCCGGAGTCCGTCCAGAGTACAGAACGCAGTACACAGTACTCAGTGCACGGTACGGCCGCGGCCCGCTTTGATTTGGACACTGGCGGCGATTGTCGCCTGCTGCGTTTTTTCTCGCGATGCGCAGGCCCAGCGTTCGCGGCTTCGCGATGCGTTTGAGCTGACGGCCGGACAGATTGAAAATGACGAGGGCCCCGACGGCGTCCGCCAGCCCTTTGCTGAGGAAAACATCCCGGAGCCCGAGCCGGTTCAAGACGTTCCGCCGCAAGTATTCCGAGGCCGCCTGCCGCTGACCGGCACGCGACCGGGACATGGAATTCAAATCTCGCAAAACGCCGACGGGCGGATCACACTGGTGGTCCGCGATAAGTCCCTCAGCGAAGTGCTCGCGTTGTTGGCCGAGACGCAGGGCCTGAACATCGTCGCCGCCAATAGTATCGATTCGGTGATCACAATCACCCTCAACAACGTATCGCTCGAAGAGGCTCTCACCGCAGTCCTTTCGGTGGCCAACTACACCTGGGTTGAACGAAATGGCATTATTCTCATCACCTCGCTCACCGATTCGGCCAACCTGCCGGCCGGCGTTCAGGGCCGTCAAATTCAAGTGTTCGAGCTCGACTTCGTCTCGGCCCGCGTCGTGTCGGAGGCCGTCGCCGGGTTCCTCTCGCCGATCGGCAAGGTCTCGATCAGCGAATCCGATCCGATCGATAACCGCATGACGCGCGAGCTGGTTGTGGTCGAAGATTTGCCGGAGTCGCTGTCTCGCATTGCCGCCTACATTTGCCAGGTGGATCGGGCGCCGCGCCAGGTGCTCATTGAAGCCCATATTCTCCAAATTCGCCTCGACGACACCAATCGGCAAGGCGTCAACATCGATGGCATTATCCGACTCGCCGGCGCAGATCTCACGCTGAAGACAACCGGATTGGCGAGCCCAGCGGCGCCGCAAGCCTTTCTCGCCACGCTCAAAGGCGGCGACCTCGGCCACGTCATCGAGCTGCTCCAAACCACCACGGACGCTAAAACCCTCGGCTCGCCAAGGCTCCTTGTGCTCAATGAGCAGGAAGCGCGGCTGCAAGTCGGCGAACAGCTCGGTTTCAAAGTCACGACCACGACCCAAACAAGCACGCTTGAGAGCGTGCAATTCCTCGATGTCGGCGTCGTACTGCGCATCATTCCTCGTATCACCCGCGAAGGCCGCGTGCTGCTCAGCGTGAAGCCGGAGGTTTCTGAAGGTCAGATCAACCCTGCTACCGGCCTGCCTGAAGAGCAAACCACCGAACTGGAAACCGATATCATGCTCGATGACGGCCAAGGTATGATCATCGGCGGCCTGATCAAAGAGAACGACTCAGTCACGCAGAATAAAATTCCCTACCTGGGCGACGTTAAGGGGCTTGGGTGGTTCTTCCGGCGCACCGTGGCGACCAAGGAACGAGTCGAGATCATCGTTGCACTGGTTCCGCGAATCCAGCCATACAACCCCGAATATCAAGCGTTCGAGCAAGGCGAGTTGGTGAAAGCGGGCGTGCCCCTCATGCACGGGCCGTTGCGGCGAACGTATCGGCCGTGGGATCCGGTGCTGCCCGACGGCGATCGCGTTTACCGGCGGCTTCTTCCGCATCCGGCCGAAGTAAGGCGTACCTGGAGGCACGGCCAGGATGCGCCGGTGTACGATCCCTGGACCGCGCAGTACTCGGTGCCGCCGCACCCACTGCCGCAGCAGCGTTTTTATGACGAGGGCTGCGATCCGATGATGGAACCGCACGACACCTTGCCGCCGCCGGACGGATACTCGTCCGATGAGCTCGAGCCGGTGATGCAACTGCGACCGGGTTCACACAACGGCGCCGCAATAATCACGGATCAACCATAATGGGCGTCACGCACAGCAGATGCAAAGTATCGATAGCCTTACGCAGAGGCGCGGAGGACGCGGGGAATTTCAGAACAGGACTCTCGGATTTGTTGGAACACTAATCTACGCTAATCGTCACTAATAGGGCATTAGTGAAGATTAGTGGAGATTAGTGTTTCCCGTCTGCTCTGCGTCCACTGCGCCTCTGCGTGAAATTATCACCTGAGATAAGTGAAGGATGAACGATGGCCAAACGCTTGCCGGTTCCGCCCGAGCTGGAAAAACTGATCGAGAAGCGCGAGGAGGAAAAGGACCGCCGCAGCGGCGAACGGCGCAGCGCGGCAAAATCGCCGCGCGTCGCATCCCAGTCCAACGGCAAACCAGAGCGCCGCAAGCCAGCCAA
Organism: Lacipirellulaceae bacterium; assembly: GCA_036503915.1. Lineage (GTDB taxonomy): Bacteria > Planctomycetota > Planctomycetia > Pirellulales > Lacipirellulaceae > JABDGM01. The sequence continues at coordinate 2,678 of DASXWB010000199.1, forward strand.
CCGCCGCCGCAAGCCAAGGCGGAAGTCCGATGCGTAAACATGGCGCCGACAGCCGCGTCTGCGCGAGTGCGAAACTAGTCTTTCGTCACCGTAGCAACTCGCTTTCCGCGATTTGTCGCTCTTCTCCGCCAGCGAAGTTGCCCACCTTCATTGAATGCTAGACTTCGCCTGATCGATACAATCGCGCCCCGGCCGGCCGATAATTGCGCTTCTCTCGTGCTTCATTGGTTG
>DASXWB010000200.1:0-7770 GCA_036503915.1 Lacipirellulaceae bacterium
AGGTCGTTTGTACAGAAATTGTGCAGAAATAGGTGTCGATCGGCTCCAGTAAGTGCCAGGCAGGTCCAGCGCGATAACTCGATAACGCCCCGGCCGGCGCGGAACGCCTCGTACTGAGCTCGCAGGGTGGCGGTGGCGTCAGGATTCATCTTCTTCACCGATTACATCCGCCACGACGTGTTGCGCATCGTCCAGGACGATGTAGTTTTCATGCCGCCGCGCGAGACGCACCAGTTCTTCGACGCCAGCAACCGGAGCCATCCCCATGTCTTCGACGGTTTCAGAATCTAACTGGCTCATGAAATACACAGGCCCTCGCTGCAAGGCCCGGGCCAGCTGCCAGGCGGGCCAGCTGTCGGCCGCGCGATCGCGCAGGAGTTGCCGCTCTGTGTCTGCCAGGTCGCCCGCGCCAATGAGCCGGCCGAGCGACTGGCCCGGCGGCTGGTCGAGATTCGAACAAATTGCGACGGCGCCGTCGTCGGCCACCAGTCGCCCGGCCGCAGCCAATGCGCGGCCAATATTCTGCCAGTTGTGCATCGCCGCGCCCCCAGAGACGGTCGCGATGACGAGGCTCGCCCGGTCCGGCGATCGCCGCCGCCACTCGTCCTCGACCAGCAGCGCGACGCGTTGCGCCACCGCGTGCGGTTCTCCGGCCACCACATGCGCCACCGTCTCATTCAGCCCGGGCACGACTTCAATAACTAACGGCGCGCCAATCAGCCACCCGGCTTCGTCTGTTTCGCGAACGCGGTCGGCGTGCGACGCGTCGGAGTTTAGACTCACCGGGGTGCAAAACCGCTCGATGGTTTCTGTATTCGAGAATCTCGGAAACAGGCTGTCGTAGACGCCGGTGTCTCCCGACCGGGCTACTCCAACCGGCAGCACCACGTCGGCGTCGAAGATCGTCCGATTGATCACTAGCGGGCCGTGCCTTTTCGTAACGCCCACCAAACACAATTCCCGCTCGTCATCCGGGTCATGCTCGACGAATGCGATGCCCTCCTCGCCGTGCGTGGCCAAATCGGCGCGACAAAGGCGGCCGGTTTCGGCATCGCGACTCACAATCGAGATTCCGTCGTTGTCGACCCCCGCACGATGCAACGATTGAACGATGCCGCGTACGATTTCCGGACCGCAGGGTACGGCCTCGTCCAGTGCCACCGCGACGCGATCGCCCGGCACGATGCCGGCCGAGAGCGGTGGATATTCAAGCGGCTGCGCGAGAGCATTCATTACGGCAACGGCGGGATTAACAGGCGTCGATTCGACTCGCGATTTGGCGCCGGACCCGCGCTCCAAGCGCACGCAACGATCGCAATCCAGCGTAACGCTGGCCGAGATATCGCTGATCGGATGAAGCGACTTGACCAAGGAAACCTCACGGCCGATGATGCCCTCGGGTGGTGAGTAAGTGAGTAAGTGAGTAAGTGAGTAGGTGAGTAAGTGAGTAGGTGAGTAGGTGAGTAAGTGAGTAAGTGAGTAAGTGAGTAGGTCACGCCGGAGCGACCTCTCCAGCGAATTTTACCTACTCACCCACTCACTTACTCACTTACTCACCTGTCTTCCATGCATTACACCAAAGTCCCAGATTGAGGACAACCACGATGTCCGTGTCAGACAAAGAAATGATCACCTGGTGTGAAACTCTGCTTGCAGGAAAGTCCGCGGTCCCGGACCTCACGCTGGCGGACTACGTTCGGGATATTCCAGGGTTGGCTTCGCTCGAAGACGTGCCGAGTGGAACGCCTGTGCTGCTGCGCGGCGACTTGGATTGCGAGCCGGGCGCGAGCGTTGGCGAGGGCGACATTCGACTCCGCTCGATGGTGGACACCTTGGAGTTCGGACGCAAGCGCGGCTGGAAGCAAATCGTTTTCGGCCACATCGGCCGCAAGCCCGAAGGCTCACTCGCCAAAGTGGCCAAGCGGCTCGGTGAGCTGCTCAAATGCGATGTGCCGCTCGTGCGCGACTGGCTCGACGAAAGCTCGATTTCGATTTTGCCCGATGCCGCAAAACAAATCTCGGCCGCCAAAGCAGGCGCGATCATCATGCTGGAAAACACGCGCAAGTATGAGATCGAGCGCGTTCTCTGGAAGGCGAAGCCTGCCGACTTGTCAAAGCTCGCACCAAGACTGACCAAACTGGCCAACGAATTCGCTGAGAAGCTAGGTCGGATTTATGTTTTCGAAGCATTTTCGGCCGGCAGCCTCGACTCCTGCAGCGTGGCTGTGCCGGCGGCGATGGACCGCGTCGCCTGGGGTCAGTACATATCAGCCGAGTTCACCGGCCCCGTGCTGCGCTGTCTTGACGCGCAGCTCGTGATTTTCAGCGGTATCAAGTTCGACAAGCTCGACGACTTGGAAGCGATGATCGGGCGCGGCAAGCTCACGCGAATTATTTCGGGCGGATCGCTGTCGATGGCGTTGTGCAAAGCGGCGGCCGAGCTCGATGGCAAAGAATTCGTTCTCGGCGTTGCCGAAGATCCAGGCCACAAAGACCAGCCGTATTACATCCCGCCCGAACGCGTCGAGCAGGCCCGTCGAATGGTTGCCGAAGGCCGGAAGAAGGGCATCAAGTTCCTGCTGCCCGTGGATTGGAAGATTCAGGATGGAAGCGTTGTCGAGACGCTCAAAGCCACGGACCAGCAGTTCGATACCGGCCCGAAAACAAATGAGCTGTTTGAAAAATCCATCGGCGAGTTTCTGGAATTAGATGGTGCGGTTGCGTTCCACAACGGCGTATTCGGCAAGTTTGAAGACCCGCGATTCGAAGAAGGCACGCGACGCTTCATTCCGCAGCTCAAGCGAATGACGGATAACGGCGTCGAAGTCTACGTCGGCGGCGGCGAAGGCGGCACGGCCTTGGAGAAGTACGGCGAGCCTGGCTGGGTGACGCATATTTTCACCGCTGGAGGTACGGTGCTCAACGCGCTGGGCGGCCAGCCCGTGCCGTTTCTCGTCGCATTGCGGGCGGCGGCCACGAAGAACTCTGCCAAGAAATAGTGGCTCGGCGAAGTGCCGTTGGCGCAAGGTGCACATGCCGGCGCTATCCAAGTGAAGCGATCATCTGAGTCGCTTCGGCGCATAGCGCTTGTGCTGCTTCCAGTGTCGGTGCCTCAGCGATAACCCGCACGATCGGCTCGGTGTTGCTGCCGCGCACCAGGAGCCATGAGCCGCTGCCGTCGGCATGCTGCCAGTCGAGGCGCAGGCCGTCGAGCCGATCGCTCGCGGCGTCCTGAAAGTGACGCTCCAAAACATCGAGGGCTGCAGGAACACGATCTCGCTCCAGCTGGATCTTTGTTTTCCAAATTGCATACCGCGGCAATTCAGCGGCAAGTGCGCTCACCGGCAGGTCGCGCGCCGCCATGGCGTCGAGGACCAAGGCCATACCGACGAAGCTGTCGCGCACCAACCCCACGCGTGGATCGATCACGCCGCCGTTCCCTTCGCCCCCGAGCACTGCCTGCCGGCGCAGCATCTCATCAACAACATTCGCCTCCCCGACAGCTGACCGGGAAAATGGCACCCCATATTTTCTGGCAAGGTCCTCCGTCATGCGGCTTGTCGAGCAGTTTGTGACGACTGGTCCAGGAGTCCGGCGCAGGACATGATCGACGCATAACGCCAATGAGAATTCCTCGCCCAGGTATTGGCCATGCTCGTCCATGATGGCCAATCGGTCGGCATCGGGATCCTGGCAAAAGCCAATGTGCGCGCCCGCGCGAGTCACTTCTGGAAGCACTTCGGCGAGATTGTCGGCGGTAGGTTCGGGCGGATGTTCGAAGAGTCCATCCGGCTCGCCTCCGATGGAAACGACTTCACAGCCAAGTCGCTCCAGAAGCGGCCGTCCAAGCACGCTGCCTGAGCCGTGGTTGGCATCCAGCAAAACGCGAAACCGGCGGGCGCGAATTTGCCCGACATCCACAATTTTCTCGATCAGGGCCAGATGTGCGTCCGTGGTGTTGGCCAGATGCTGGATGCTGGATACTGGATGCTCGATATCCGCCGCCGAGGATCGAGCAGCGAGCAGCTTGTAACGTTCCAGAACGGCCTGCCCGACTTGTGCCGGCAGGATGCGACCTTCGGCAGAGAATAGCTTAAGGCCGTTGTATTGAGCCGGATTATGGCTGGCGCTGATTTGCACGCCGCCCACGCATTGGTGCTGCCGAACTAAAACGCCCGTCGTTGGAGTAGCGGCAATTCCGGCATCGAATACGGTGCCCTCGCCTCCCTGCGACAGTCCCTCGAGCACTGGCCCAAGGACCTGAGCGCCATTGGCCCGGCCGTCGCGCGTCACCACCACGCACCCGCGCGGTAGTGTTTCGGCAAATGCGGCGACGTAAAGGCGTGCCACGTCGGGCGTTAAACTTTCACCCACGACGCCCCGCAGACCCGAAACGCTGATAATCAAGTCCTCAGCCATGTCGCCTCCCGCTTGGTACAACGGCGAACGGAGTCCGGTTATTGTGAGAAGGCGGGCTGGTTCCGGCAACGGCCGGACGATAATTAACCTTCGCCCCCTTTCTCCTTGGGGAAGACGGCGCGATAGAATAGGAAGCCATGTCAGCAAGCCGTCCAACTCGTCGTAGTTTTCTGCAAGGAGAAGCTGGGTCGCGCGAGTGGACCGCTGAAGCGCCGCACGGGGGTGATAACTCGTCGGAGACTCCGACGGCAGCCGCGCGGGCATCGTCGCCGCCGCTGGCGGTAGATCGCAGCATGCTGCTAGTGAGCGTAATGCGCAGGGCGATGGCCTGCGAGTTCGAGGTGCAGCTTGCAGCCACGCGCAATGACGAGTCGATGGAGCACGTCTTCGCGGCCCTCGATCTGGTCGAGGCGATTGAAACCCAATTAACAGTTTATCGCGATGACGGCGAGGTCATTGGCATCAATCGTCAGGCACACTCGCAGCCTGTAGCAGTCGAACCGCGATTGTTCGAGCTGTTCGAGCAGGCCGCCACGCTGCATCGTGACACCGATGGCGCATTTGACATCACCAGCGGCCCGCTCTCGCAGGCATGGGGTTTTTTCCGCCGGGAAGGGCGGGTGCCAAGCGACGAGGAAATCACTGCGGCCCGCAATCGCGTCGGCATGCAATATGTCGCCCTAGACAAAGATCGAAGAGCCGTTGCCTTTCGTCAGGCGGGTGTCTCGGTCAACTTCAACAGCATGGGAAAGGGCTACGCGCTCGACCGCATGGCCGAGTTACTGGGCGAACGAGACGTCGATGATTACTTGATTCACGGCGGCAAGAGCAGCGTGCTGGCCCGCGGCGATCAGCCCGGCTACGAAGGCGAGGGCTGGACCGTGGGCTTGCGACATCCACTGCGCCCGGCAGAGCGGTTGGCGGAATTTCAGCTCCGAAATCAATCCCTGTCGACCTCAGGTTCGGGCACGCAGTTCTTCATCCGCCGCGGCCGCCGATATGGTCACATCCTCGATCCGCGAACAGGCCGCCCGGCCGAGGGACTTTACTCGGCAACGGTGATCGCCCCGACCGCCTGCGAGGCCGATGCCCTGTCCACGGCGTTTTACGTCATGGGGCCGGAAAAGGTCGGCGACTATTGTTCCGCTCGCCCGGAAATCGCCGCGTTGTTGGTGGCGCCCGGCGCAAGAGAAGGCGACGTGCGGCTGTGTGCGTTTGGTCTTAAGGACGAGCAATGGACGCAGCTTGCCGAGCGCTAATCCTGTTGTTCGATTCGCTCAAAGCCTTGAAAACGGCGGATGAAATAATCTAATCCGCCGCTGGCGACGAATTCGTCCGGCAGCCAGATTTCGTTGGTGAGCACGTCGCGGTTTTCACTTGGCACAACGTACGCATCAGCAGCGCGGCGCTGTCCGTCGTCGCAGTCCACCCAGAGGGATTCTCGCCGATAGAAATCGTCTTCAAACAAATCCAGCCGCGCCAGCGAGGCTTGATCGACGTCCAGATACACGACGCCGCTCACGGCATCGCGGTCGCCGGCCGCAATGATGCCCGGAAACACGGCGTCGCGCACGCGATAGATGGCGTATCCTATCGCGCTACCTGCGGTCGAGACGAACTCCCGGCCAACGACCGCTTTCCACACCTGTGGAAACATCAACGTGCCGTAGGTGAAAACGTGCATTCGAGCGACTATAGCACTTTTTGCACTCCTTAGCGAATGGTTCAGGCCAGCGTGCGTTGACACGCAGGCGCTCAACAATCGATCATGAGCGCATGTCATCGTCGTCGCGCATTACGAGCCGGCAGAATCCCCGCGTGAAGGAAGCGGCGCGCTTGCGGACTGCCCGCGCCCGGCAGCGCGAAGGCCGGTTCTTGATCGATGGCGCGCGTGAAATCGCGCGTGCGGTCGCCGCCGGCGTTCGCTGCGTTGAGGCTTTCGTATGCGAAGAGCTGTGTGATACGCACGATTGTCAAAATGCGCTCACAGCCCTTGAATCGAGCGGCGCCGAGATGCTAGGCGTCAACCCATTTGTTTTCGCGAAGCTTGCCTTTGGCGAGCGCGACGAAGGCATCGTTGTGGTCGCCGAAGCGCGGAAGCATCGGCTTGAGGATTTGCAGCTTCCGGAAAAGCCGTTGGTTGCTGTGCTGGAGGGAATCGAAAAGCCGGGGAATCTCGGCGCGATCCTGCGCAGTGCCGATGCGGCAGGTGTCGATGCGATCATCGCAGCGGACGGGCGCACGGACCTGTTCAATCCGAACGCGATTCGCGCCAGTTTGGGAACAGTTTTCCGGCACAACGTGTGCGAAGCAACGACGGCTGACACGTTAACCTGGATCCGCGGGCAGGGCTTGGCCACATTCGCCGCTCGACCCGATGCAGAAAAGCTTTACACCGAGGTCGACCTCCGCGGCCCTGCGGCCATCGTGCTGGGCAGTGAGGCGGCCGGGCTTTCGCCAGTATGGAGCGGCGCTGGCGTAACCGCGGTGCGCCTTCCCATGCACGGCATCGCCGACAGTCTCAATGTGTCGACGACCGCCGCGGTGCTGTTTTACGAAGCGCTGCGGCAACGGCAAGGCTAGCTCGACGCGCCCTTTCGCGATGGGTGGTCGGCAAGCGCCCAAGATATCGGGACTTTCGCTGGGGCGATGCCCCAGGCACCCGCGGCAACGGCAAGGTTAGCTCGACTCGCCCTTGCGCGATTGGGCCGCGAGTTGATCGATACGCCGCGCGTTGGCCCAATCTTGCTTGTAATTGACAGGCACAAGCTTGGTCACCTCGGCGCCGAATTCGCCTTCCACACCGGTGCCGCGCAAGTCGACGCCCAGAAGCGTCTGGCGGATCGCGTCGCGCAATTCCGGCGTGAGGTTGTAGGCCACGCCGATTGTTGCCGGTGGAAAGCGCTCCGATTCGTGGATGGAGCGGAAAGCGTCCGGATCGACTTCGCCTTGTTCCACCATGCGCGCGAGAATATCGCTTGCGACAGGCGCGACTTGCGCCTCTTCGGCTGCCACGTCTTTGATCGATTCCTCGTGGCCGAGCGAAAACCCCCACGTGTAATCGCGGTCGGGCTGCAAGTCGTACTCCTCACTGAGTAGCACTAGAAGCGCTTTACAGCCAGAGTTTGAATCCGGCCGAGTAAACGTGACCTTATGACCCTTGACGTCCGCCAGTTTTTTGATCGGGCTATCGGCAGGAACAAGCACTTTCATCGTATAGCCGTACGATCCGTCCTCGCGGCCAAATGTGCAAAGCGGCACGAAGCCGTCGCGCTGCACGGCCAAGGGAACGGCTCCGGTGTTCAAGCCGACAATGTGCAGCTCGCCGTCGCGCAACGCCTTGAGTTGTTC
>DASXWB010000201.1:0-5675 GCA_036503915.1 Lacipirellulaceae bacterium
CCAGCAGCAGCGGCACCCCATTCAAGCCGCGGCGGTCGAGCTCCTCGTACACCGCGCGCGGCAATTCTTCCTTGAACATCTCTCTTTGAAGTAACTCCCCGGGTAGTGCGACTAGCGCGTAGACGCAAGCGGCAACTGTTAGCAAAAGAGCGGCCTGCAGGCCAGAGCAAAGGTCGCGATAGCATCTGCCAAAAAAACTTGCCGCATTGCCGGCAGTGGCAATGCGGCCGATTTGCCATCCAACTGAATGCTCCGGTCATCCATCGCGTGCCGCTCGGATGATTCGATGGCACGGCGTGCTAAGTCGGGCGTCCTTCGCGTCGCCTGGCGAGCCGCAGCGCGCCAGCGTTCCGGGGTTATTGATCAGTTATCGGATTGTATTCGCGACGCAGTGGAGCGTGTTGGCTTGCGGCGAAATATTTCGGCAAAAAAGTTCCGCCACTTAGGCGCCACTGGCTTTGCCAGTGTTTCCCGACGAGTGACGAGTTGTCTCTAATCCAAGTCGTGGCTCCCACAGCTTGCACTCCAACCGCCCTTGCAGACGCAAGGCCCTGGCATGATAAACACTGGCCGAGCCTGGCAGAGCCAGTGGCACCCAGAAGGCCAACTCAGCGCCTGTTTTTGTCGACGATCGCCACCAGGATCAGAACAAACGCCGCCAGCCGCACCCAGTACCAGTGCGTGTGGCCTTCCAGCTCCTGCGGAGAAAGCGCAAGGCCCAAGCGAGTGATGCCTAAGAGGAGAAAAGCCAGTGCGAATATGGCGAACAGCCGATCACCCGTCTCACGCCAGAACCGCAAGAAGAACAGCGCGACGATTGACGACGCCATCGCAATCGCGCCCATCATGAATTGTTCCACGGCGAAATCCCCGTAGGTCCGCCGAGCCGAGGCGGACAATCCTGGAAGCGCCGCTCGGCTCGCGGCACCTACCTTATTTCGACTCCCACACCAGTCCGAACAACAGTAACACAATGGCGATCAACCCCGGGATCTTGCGCCAAATCACCAAGCTCACGTCCGGCACAACGACGATGTCGACATACAACATCAGGTTATCGAGCATCAGGCCGATAAAGCACAGTCCGCTCCAGAACAACAGCCGGACGCCCGTCCGGGCATAGCCGCGAAACAACAGGATCGCGCACAACAGGCATGTGGCAGCGCATAGTAGGTACACAACGCCCGGCATGTTACTGTTCCCTTCGAAAACGAAACGCGTCGGCGAAGGTCTGGACCTTCTTTACCGGCTTGGAATAAATCAGCGTGATGACCGCCACGCGACGCTGCTGATACAGGGCGGCAAGCTGGTCGATGAGCTGGTCGACGCTTGCGCCGCTGGAGCGATACCTGGCTAAATTGCTGTCCGCCGCGTCGCGCAGCACGAAGCCGCGGCGCTCCAGATCGGCGATGATCCCGCTGCAGACGTCCGGCGTGATGTATAGCTGCCGGGCCAGGTCGAAGCATGACCAGCTGCGGCTTGTTTCCCTTCGCAACAAGAGCAGCATTTCCAGCTGCGCGAGCGATTCAATGTGCTGCCCGATGAATTGCTCGATCTCAGCGGGAAAATCATTCGCCATCGTCCGGCCGTTCCTGCAAAAGCGAAGCCCAACACGGTCAGGAGCTGCCGGTCCGCTGAGTGGCCGACAAGACACGATCAATCATGCAAATTGCTTCGGCCCTCTTCGTCAGTCGATCGCCGCCAAAGCGTAGTCTGCGCGGAACCCTGAGCCGGAGCAACCCCAACGACCGCTCGCGACGGTTGCAGGCGCGCAGCGCGAGCAAGGATTCGTGCGCGCGTGCCTCGGGCATCGCCCCAGCAGGCTCAAATGAATCTGGGGCGTTGCCCCAGCCACCCGTCGCTTCAATGTGCCGCTGGTGCGGGCTGCGCCGATTTCTTGTCATTCCGTGACGGCTCGACGTACGGCGATGCTGTTGGGGAAGTGCCGGGAATATCTTCCACGACCTCGGTGAGCAGGAAAACTTCGACGCAATTATTCTCGTTCTGCCACGCCGACTCGAAGCGCGTCGTGAGCGGATCGTAGGCCGCTGACTGGCTGAGACGAATGCGCTCCAATTCGATGCCTTTTGATTCCAGGAATCTCATCGTCGACAGGCTCCGCTCGTAGCAAAGCTGCCAATGATCGCGAAACGGGCTGTCGGTCGGCAGAGGTCGGCGCGTGGAGTGTGCCCGGATCTCCAGCTTGTTTCGCTTGCCGACGAGTGCGGGCAGCAGATTTGTCAGGCGTTCCTGTGCCGGCTTCGAAAGTTCGGCTGACGCTTCTTCGAAGTTCACAACCAGCGCCGGCAGGATGCGATCTGTGTTGGTCAGCAAATGAACCTTCTGCTTTTGTTGCCACACCGAAGCCGCGCCGGCGTCCTTCTCCGTCGCATCTTCTTGATTCGCTTGCGGCCAGCGGTTGGGAAGCACGCCACTTGGCACTTCGGCAAACGGTGCATCACCCTTGATCCCGGTCGCCGATCGGAAACTGGGCGCGGTGGTCTCCGTCGACCGCCCCCAGGGGTCCTGAAAGTAGCCGCCGATGGCTCTCTTCACCTCATCGTTTTGCGAGGTGATCCACATTACCAGAAAAAAGGCCATCATCGCGGTCACGAAGTCCGCGTAAGCCACCTTCCATGCGCCGCCGCTTTTGCCTGCCATGTGTTGCTCCAAAAGCTATTAGCTGTTAGCTATTAGCCCGAAGCGAGCGGACGCCGTTTTGGCTAATAGCCAACAGCTTTTCTCACGCTGCTTCGGCTTCCTTGAACCATTCGTCCAGCTCGTCGCGCTCGGGACGGAATTCGCGGGTCACGCTGCGGCGGGCCATTTCAATTGCAATTTTAGGCGGCAGATTGTTGGCAAATCCCACCACGATCGACGAGATCGAGCGGAAGAACGCGGCTTCGGCCAGTCCCATGAGCTCCATCCGCGTGGCCAACGGGGCCGCGAAGCCATACGACAGCAAAATGCCCAGGAACGTGCCCACCAAGGCCGCACCAACTTTGTGGCCGATCTCCTCGGGCGGGCCGTCGATGTGACCCATCGTGATCACGATGCCCAGCACCGCCGCCACGATGCCGAAGCCCGGCAGGGCGTCGGCCATCTTCGACAACGCCGCCGTCGGCGCGTGATGTTCTTCCTCAAGCACCTTGAGCTCCGCCTCCAGCAGATCGGCCATCTGCTCGGGCTTCACCGTAGCGTCGATGAGCGGTCCCACGCCGCCGCAGATGAAATGCAGCAGGTGGTGATTATCTGCAACTTTCGGATACTTGCTGAAGATGCTGCTTTCTTCGGGCTTGGAGATGTGCGGCTCCAGGGCCAGCATGCCATCGCGGCGAGCCAGGCGCAGCAAGTCGTACAAGCACTTGAATGCTTCCTCATAAGCCGCCTTGTTGTAAGGCGAGCCCTTGACGGAGGCGAGAATTCCTTTCACAAGATCGACCAGCACCTTTTTGGGCGCGCTCACGATCAAGCCGCCCAGCGCCGCGCCGAGGATCGTCACGAATTCCGACGGATGAATCAGCGCGCCCACGTGACCGCCGGCCATGGAGAAGCCGCCGACCACCGCGGCGATGACCATGATACAGCCAACAACGACAATCATTTGGCAGCCTGTCTCAACGTATACGCACGGCAAGGCAGCGGAATCGGCCGAGGCGGCACCATCTGGCGCCGTCGGATGCTGATTTTGCCTGTGCAACCATAGCATTGGGAATCGCTGCCCACCGAGCGATTTTCCTGGCCCAAACCGCGCCGGGCCTTGGAAATCAGCCGAATTTTTCGCGTTCCTCCACAGCCGGCATAACCGGACCAGGGGCGCGCGACTGTGATCAACCGGTCCGGGAGGCGACACTTGCCGTCACGCCAGACAAGGAGGCACGGATTGGGGGAGACAAGGAGATTTAGATTGCGGGCGTGCCCTTGATTCTCCTTGTCTCCATGTCTCCATGTCTCCTTGTCTTTTTGTTTGACGTGCGGCTCCATCAGTCATAAGCTAAGTCGTCATTTCGCAAAGCTCTACATGGGGGTTTGAACATGACTATCCGCATGCTCTCGGCCGGCCCGTTTTGTCGTTTTCTGTGCGTTGTGCTTGCGGTTGCAATGGCGAGCGGACATACGCTTTCGGCGATGGCGCAAACGAATGCCGCCCAACAATCGGTGCGCCGGCGTGCTGCAGGATTAGGTGAACGAGGGATACAGCGGCGCGAGCCGCCGGCCGCGACCGACGGTCAGCCCCAACCGGCACGCCCGCAAGGCGTTGATCGTTCCGCGCGAACCCAACCCGCGCTGCCGGCCGGCCAGGGAATCGAAACGACCTATGTTTCGGCCAGCGCCATAGCGATCGTCGTACTGCGCCCAGCGCAGATCATGACCGCGCCATTGGCCGAGCTGCTGCCAACCGAGGTGGCCACGGCCGCCGGACTTAAATATCTGGGCTTCGACCCGGCCGATGTTGAAGAAGTGATTGCCTTCGTCGACCCAATCAATCCAGCGGCTCCCGAATACGGCCTCGTGATCAAGTTCACGAAACCGTTCCGCGGTTCGTCGATCGCGCCGCAAATTCGCCAACATGCGCAATTGGGCGACCTCAACGGCCGGCGCTACCTCCAAAGCCAGCACCCGATGCTCCCCAGTTTTTACGGCGTCAACAATCAAACGCTTATCGTGGCGCCGGATGCCACGGTTCGCCGTTTGGTCGAATCGGCCGGGCAGCAACAGAGTGGCCCGATCGTTGATCGCGTCAAGAACGTCCCCGGCGGTAACGACTTGTATGCGGCGGTCGACATCGAAAGCGTAAGGCCGCTCATCCAGGCGCCACTGGCTCAGGCCGCAGGACAAGTTCCGCCGGACGCTCAGGCGTTTCTCCAGGTTCCGAACCTGCTCAAGGCGGCCGAATTGACCCTGAACCTGAAGGGCTCACCGATCTCGCTCGTCGCCCACGCGAATGACGAAGCGGACGCACAGAAACTCGAAGAAATCATCACGGAAGCGAATCGAAAGTCTCTCGAGCAAATGAAGACTCAGCTTGCCGAGTTCGCGATGAGCGAGGATCCCGTCAAGCGAGCCGTCGCGCAATATGTGGAGCGGGTTTCCAACACGATGACCGAACGGTTTGCGCCGCAGCGCGAGGGCGCAACCCTGGTTTACTTCCGAACCGATGGCGAAGGCTCGGGCCAACAACAGCAGCTAGTGACTGTCGCAATCATCGGAATTCTCGTTGCACTATTGCTGCCGGCGGTCCAGGCCGCACGCGAGGCGGCCCGGCGAACGCATTCGTCAAACAACATGAAGCAGATCATGCTCGCGTTTCATAACTATCATGACGTGAATAAACGACTCCCAGCCCACGCCAATTACAGTCCGGACGGCAAGCCGCTATTAAGCTGGCGCGTCCATGTTCTTCCGTTCATTGAAGGGGCGGCGTTGTACGAACAGTTCAAGCTGGATGAGCCGTGGGACAGCCCGCACAATCGAGCCTTGATTCCTCAGATGCCGCAAGTTTATGAAAACCCGAATCTTCCGCTGGAAGCAGGCAAGACGAATTACTTGGCGGTGGTCGGCGAGCCTTGCATTATGGACGGTACGCAAAAAGGCATCGGATTCCGCGACATCCCCGACGGAACGAGCAACACAATCATGCTCGTTGAGACGGCGCCCGATCAGGCCGTTGAATG
>DASXWB010000202.1:0-16924 GCA_036503915.1 Lacipirellulaceae bacterium
GCGACCCGCCGTGGCATCCGTCGCCTCGGCTTACTCGCCTTTTCCTTCTTTTTGCGCAACCAGCTGCTCCATCAACCGGACGGCTGGTGGGTGATGCGGACGCAGGCGCAGGCAGACCTGCACCTCGTGAATGGCCTCGTCGAGCTGGTTCGATTCGGCCAGTAACCTGGCCAGCTCGAGCCGCCAACCGACCTGCCGATAATCCAGCGCGATGGCCCGCCGATACAGCTCAATCGCCGCGTCGTGCTCCCCGCGGGCACGGTCGACGCGGGCCAGCGACACGAGCTCGTGCGGCATGACGTCGGCGGCCGACGCGCGGCGGCGCAGGCTTGCGGTGGCCGCGTCGCGCAGCTCGGCGGCCAAGTCAGCGTACTCCGGAATCACCGCGCAGGCGCGGGCCAGTTCTTCCAAGCGCCGGTAATCATCGTCGGCCAGCGTACGTGCCAGGTCGGGGCGCTTCGCGTCGAGCAAGTAAATGTCGACGACTTCGCGGAAGTACGCCGGCGCAAGCGCCACGGCGCGCGCGAGCAGCGGCTCGGCCTCATCCAGCCGGCCCTCGCGCGCGGCCAGCTCGCCGGCGGCGAGACAGGTCGGCGCATCGTAGCGCGCGAGGCGCACGCCTTTGCGGATCAGCTCGGCGCCGCGCTGCTCGCCCAACACGAGCAGCCGCAGCTGGCCTTCGAGCGCGTACGGTGGGCCGAATGTTGGACAAAGGCGCCGAACCGCGGCCAGATCGTTTGCGATCTGCGCGACGTGCGGCAATTGGTCTGGATGCAGCGCAACCTGCCCGGTGTCCGGATCGATCATGCGGCTGATCGATTCCCAGCGGTAGGAATTGAGCCAGTAGCCGTAGTTCACGTTGGCCGGATCGCTCGTGAAGGCCTGCTCCGCGGCGTAGAGTACATCCCTGTAATCATCGTCGGTGGCCAGGTCTGGCGCGCGCTGAATTCGTGATTCGACGGCGAGCGCCGCGGCCCACCAGCGTTCGCCCAGAAACGCGGCGTACGCGCCACGAATCGTCCAGCCCGAAACGGCTGCAACGCAAATCAACGCGGCGGCGGCCGCCGGGAACTGCAGCGACCGGGCACGTGGCGATAGGGCGGGCAGCTCGCCCCGCTTCGCTTGCGCGGCGCGGTTTTCGATTCGCGATATCGCCACGAGCAATCCACACATCGTGGCCGACAGGCAGAAAATCGCCGGCAGGCGCTGGCCGAAGTCGCTGGCGCTGTGGATTGCCACGGCAACGAGTCCGAACGCCATGCCATTGGCGGCGACCGACGAAGCGGTTTTGCCGCGCAACGCCAGCCTGACCGCCAGCGCCGCGACGCCGAATAAAAAAGCCGCAACCAACGCCGCGCCGGTCAGGCCCATTTCCTCCAATAGCTGGGCGTAATCGTTGTCGGCGTGCGCGGCCAGACTGGGCGTCACGGCCGTGTCGAACATGGGAAACACAAACTCGTGCGTGCCCAGGCCGGTCCCCCAAATTGGATACTGGCTCCAAGCGCGCAGCGTTGCGGCGGTCACTTCCCAACGGTTTTCGTAAACGCGCGTGTCGCGAAGCGTGGCCAGCCGTTCGTAAACCAAGTCGAAGCCGACCACGAGCAGCGTGGCGAGCACGGCGAGCGGAACAGCGCCGAGCAGCCAGCCGTGCCAGGTCAGCGAGCCCCGGCGGTACAGCGCGGCGCCAATCACGGCGGCCGCGATGAACATCGAGATCGCCCCGTTTCGGCCCATCGAAGTGAGCACCGAGATGGCACACAGAACGATCCCGGCCAGCAGCGGTCCGTAGTGTTCCCAATTCAATCGGGCCAGCGAATTGCGCCATGTCGCGCCGCGCAGCGAGCGGCGCTGCTCATCCTGCAGTCGAATGAGCAAGAGCGCGATGCCGGCGCCGAGCGAGAGGTTCATGAATTGGCAGAAGTGGCTGTAATTGATGAATGTGCCCGCGGTCGCGATCGGGCGGCCGGTCGGCACGCTCCAATAAATCTTATCCGTGGCGGTGACGATTTGGGCGATTGCCAGCGCGGCCTCCGCGCAGCCGATTGCAAAGATCGCCAATAACAGATTCTTCAGTTGTCTCGAATTGCGTATTGTGCTGGCGACCGCTGCGAACACCGTGATGCCCACGAGAACCAGGCGCAAATGTGCGGCCGTCGCGTGCGGGTTGAAACTTAGCGTGGTCCGCTTCAGCTCGCCGCCGAGCAGCTCCTCTTTCGTGGCGAGCGTCGACGGCGATATCGCCGCGAAAAGTCCCGCTGGAAGCGGCAGCAATTGCAGGGCGATCAGCAAAACAAACAACAGCAGCGGCCAGTACAACAAGGTGAAAGCTGGACTGAATTCGCGATCCACGAGCGCCCGAAACGCGAGACATATGCCCAGCGCCGCGGCCGCGCCAACCACGATCAGCTGGCTCCAGGCCTCCACCGCGCCAAACGAGGCCGCGGCGAATGCCAGAATAGCCACCAACAGCCCCAGCGTGGTCCAGTCCCAGCGTCGGCCTGCCGTCGGGAGTAAATCAGGATCCAGGATGGGTTTGGCAAGCATTAGTGGAAAAGCTATTGAAGATTGCGTTGACGTGGGCTATGCGTTGAATTGGTGGGCGGGCGCAGGCTGTCGGACCAAGGTGGTCCGGCTAGGTACTATATAGCCCGGCCATCTGGGCCGGGATCGCACGGCAGTTCGATTGGCTGGCCGTTGAGCACAAGCACGGGATTATCGATCGCGAGCCGGCGGGCCGCATCTGCGCCGGCCCGCTCGGCGAGCGCCGTCAACGCGGCGGTCATTCGCGGCGGCCGGCGCTGTGTGTCGTGCGCATCGGTGGCGATAAGACTCACCAGCCCGGCATCGACCAAGCGCCAGGCCTGCTCGAATGCGCGGCCGCCGAAATCGCCCAGCAAGCTGCCCGCCGTAATTTGCAGCACGGCGCCGTGCCTCGTCCAGTCCGTTGCCCAGTCGATGGTGCCATGCAAATAAGCGTGCCGTTCGGGGTGGGTAAGGATCGGTTGAAGGCCGTGCTCGCGCAACACGTCGATCGTCGGCAGCGGGTCGACGAACAACTCGTGCGGCAATTCGAGAAGCAAGTGATACCCGGTATCGGCAACGGTCAGAATTTCATCTGATTCCAAAAGTCGCGGCAGCCGCTCATCGATGCGCACATCGCCGCCGGGGACAATTTCCAACGGAATCTGCTGCGACACCAGCGCCGCGGACAGCTCGGCCACTGCCTCTCGGACGACGCTCGCCGAGTTGAGTCGATCATACCGCCCGAGCTGGTGCGGGCTGGCAACCACCGTGGTAATGCCGTCGCGCGCGAGCAGCTCGCAGAGAGCCAGTGATTCTTCCAGCGAGGCGGGGCCATCGTCCAGCCCCGCGAGACAATGGCAATGGACGTCGACGCATCGCGACGCACGAAATTCATCGAGCCGCCGCTGCTGCTCGGGGAGCCAGTTTCCGCTCATGGCTTCGCGGGTGAGTAAGTGAGTAGGTGAGTGGGTGAGTACGTCACAACTTTTTACTTAGAGCAGCTAACAATATGAAACCGCCAAGGACGCCAAGGACGCGAAGTGCAGCCAAGAAACGCAAAAAACCTATCGCCTTGTCTGGCTACCTTGGCGTACTTGGCGGTTCAATTCAGTCTGTCAGGAGCTTTCACTCACTTACTCACCTACACACGTAGTGCCCACTCACGTCGCGTCGGCGACCTGTTTCGTGAGCAGCGGCTTGCGCTTGGCGGTGCGGCCGTTTTCGGTGGACTCGTCGTGGCCGTCGCCGTAAGTGACGTAGCCGCCGTACTCACCGTAGCCGTAACCGTAGCCACTGCCGTAGTGTCCTTGCTTGCGGATTGGCACGCCGTTGACGACAACGCCGATGCGACTTGCCCGCACGCGCCACAGTTCATTGCGAGCGGCCAGGCTCAATCGCCGCGTGGAGCGTTCGGCCCGCAAGACGAGAATCGTCGCGTCGCCCAAGGCGGCGATCACGCGGGCATCGGCCACCGGCATCACCGGCGGCGAATCAATGACGATGCGGTCATAACGCTCGCGGAGCTTGTTTAGCAAATCGGCAAAAAAGCCGTTGTTCAACAGTTCGACCGGACTGGCGGGCAGCGGACCGCAGGGAAGCAAATCGAGCGACTCGACAACGCCGGGAATGATCGCCTCTTCGACCGGCCGGCGGTCGGTGAGGACCGAACCCAGACCGCGGGCGGCGGACGCCTCAAAAATCAGGTGCTGTGTCGGCTTTCGCAAGTCGGCATCGATCAGCAGCACGCGTTGATCGGCCTGCGCGAGGGCGATGGCCAAGTTGCTGGCGACCGTCGACTTGCCGTCGCCGGGCGACGGCGAGGTGACGACGATGGCTTTTACATCGCGACCGGCGAGGCCGAAGTGCAGGGCGGTTCGCAGCGTGCGCACCGACTCGGCAGCGATGGAGCGCGGCGAGAGGGCAACAAGCCGGCCGATTTGAGATTTGTCCTGCTTGTCGCCGAAATGGGGAAGCGCTCCGAGCACCGGAAGCTGCAGAACGGAGGCAATCTCTTCGACGGATTTGAGCCGGTGATCGAGCAAATCTCGCAGCCAAGCCAGGCCAAAGCCGAGCAGGCCGCCTGCCAGGATGCCCGAAGCCAAGAATCGCTGGCGGGAGGGATAACTCGGCAACGTCGAAGCCGCGGCTGGCTCGAGAATGCTCACGTTGATCGCACCGACTCGCTCCGTCAGGTCGACCTCTTTGATGCGGTCGTCGAGGATATCGCAAAGCTTTTCGGTCCGATCGAGCGCCTCCTCGAGCGCTGCCAGCTCGAGGGCTTGCGAGCTGACGTCGGTGGCCATTTTGAGCTGCCGGTTGTACGCCGCGTTCAATTCGTTGCGCTTTTGATCGAGCACTTCATAGTCTTGCCGCAAGTTGTCGACATAGGCCACGATGATCGTCTCCTGCTGCGCCTTGAGTTGCTTCTGCAGCTTTTCGAACGAATCACGCAGGAGCTTGACGCGTGGATGGCCTTCGCCCCACTGGGCGCGTTCGGTCGTCAGTAGCTGATCGATCTGGCGCACTTGACGCTCCAGATCCATGTCGCGCATGCCGACCTGATTCTTGCTGGCTGTTTCGAGCAGGTAGAGACGCTCGCTGGGCTTGTCGTACATCTGCTTGGCGCGGTTGTAGCGCGCCTTGGCCTCTAGGAGGTCGATCTCGGTCTTGTTCAGCTCCTCGGACAGCGCCGAAAAACGCTTGACGATCACGTTCTCCTCGTCGACCTGGATGGCCAGCGCCGTGTGCTGTTTGCGGAAATCGATTAGCGCCTGGCGGCGCTCTTCGAGTTCGGCGTCGCGGCGCTGTTTTTCAGAGCGGAGGATATTGAGGACCTCGACCGAGCTGGTGCGGCGGTTCTCGGCGTAGCGGGTGATGTAGGCATCCACCACGGAGTTGACGATTTGCGCGGCATCCTGGGCGTTGGGCAGCTCGATCCAAACGTTGATGATGTCGTCCTTGGTGCCAACGGTGACGGAAAGATTCTTCTTCAAGAAAGTCACGCGATTGTCGACTTCGCGGAATGTTGCAAGGTTTGCGACGGCCTGGTCTTCGGCGACCGCGACGAGGACCGGAGTGGAGCGGATCAGCTCGGCCTGGGTGTAGACGTAATTGGCCGATTGGCCGGGCTGAATCTCGTTGCTCATGATCGACGGCAGGACGCGGTCGACGTAGATCCGCGACTGAGCCGGGTACAGCGGCGTGACGCGTTGCAAGATTACCCAGGAGACGCCGGCGCCAACGAGCATGCATAGCAGGAGGAGCCAGCGGTTCTGCCAGGCGAGTTGGAGAAGGTTCGTTTCGCGCCGGCTTTCATTTTGTTCAGCCGGCGAGCCGGGCTCGGCAACGGCGAGCGAATACGGCTCAACCTCAACCAACGACGACATAGGAATGCCTCAGGTTGCCTTTGACGGCGTGAACTTCGTGACGCTGCTGGGAAGGCTTGCAACGCGCCAAGTGCGCGAGCGCTCTCCCCCGTGCCACTAGAGTGTTGGCGTCGTGATAGCGTCTGATCTCAAAACCGGTCCCAT
Organism: Lacipirellulaceae bacterium; assembly: GCA_036503915.1. Lineage (GTDB taxonomy): Bacteria > Planctomycetota > Planctomycetia > Pirellulales > Lacipirellulaceae > JABDGM01. Next base: position 6,054 of record DASXWB010000202.1, read on the forward strand.
TCGCTATCCTTCCACTGTATACGAAACCCGCTACGCCGACAAACAAGTTGGCAACTTCTCAGCGAAACTGCCGGTTATTGCAGCCGTTTTTGCCGGAAATGCAGAAGGATGCACATTCTGACGGCGAATCGAAATGTCGCGGTGACAGCGGCGATGCCGCGGAATTTCATACGCGAAGGAACGACGGCCGCCCAGTTCCCGCCCGCATTGCTCGATGGCAACTGGCCGGTAGGATATCGGAAATCCAAAACGATTATGGGACTGTCGGCTTAACAGCGTGTTTCATCGGCACAAACGCTACTTTCGCGGCCGCATTGCGCGATTGCGGGGCAGGCAGTTACCGGGATGCGTTCCAAGGGCGGTTATACTGAAGTTTTCCCTGATCACGCTCTAAGCAGTTGTCTCGTTAGGAGTTAGAGACCAGTGCGCGCGGAACAAGGCGGAGCCTCCGTATCGTGATGGCCGGGGCGCGGGGACGCCCCGGCTCGCTCAAGCGTAGATCAGGCCTCCTCGACTGCGGCGAGCGTTTCTTCGGTGACGTTCGTCGGACGGATGCAAAAATACAGCGCCGATATTCCGGCAACGATCACGCCGGCGATGATCGGAGCGAGCCACCCGGCCTCGCGCGCTTCCTTGAATCTTGTGAAAATCAAGGTGCCATTGACGAGCATGCCGAGCGCGGGAATGGCGATCGGCACCTCGAACGCCCCAGGCGGCTCACTCGGCCGCAGCTTGAGCGCGATGAGCGACCCGTTAACGATCAGGAATGAGAACAGCAGCAAAAGACTCGTGGCGGAGGCCAGACTGGCAATCGGCCCAGTCTTCTCCAGGTCGACGAGAAACTCGCGCACGGCCCCGGCCGTGAAGCCTTGAAGATAGCGGATCGAGTCGTTCGTCAGCGCCAGCACGATGACAATGGCCAACAACGCGAGAATAGCGACATGCGGTGTGTGGCGCGAGCGGTGGACGCGTCCCAGCATCGCCGGCAAGAGTCCTTGCCGCGCCATGCCGTACAACAATCGCGAACCCATGATGTAATTGATCAGCATCGTGTTGGCGACGGCAAAGAGGGTGACGTACACGTACGTTTGGCCGGGCAGCCAGGGGGCCGCCCGCGATGCGATGGCGTTCATCGGCGACCCGGCAACAGCCAGCTCGCGGTAATCGACGACCGACACGGCGGTCACGGCGATGCCCATGTACAACACTGTCGCAATGGCCTGGGCAAGCACGATACCCCACGGCATCGTTCGCCGCGGCTCCTTGACTTCTTCCGCCACGTTCAGCATGTCCTCGAAGCCAATGAAGGCGTAGAACGTGAGGACTGCGCCGGAGAGCAACAGGGATGCACTGAGCCCTTGTTGCAGGCGCTGCCCCTGGTTGGTGACGATCTCGGCCGCCTCAAGGTAATTGACACTACCCCAGAACCGCGCTCCCACGGCGATAATGAACAACAGTCCGCCGACTTCGACGGTGGTGCACACGAGGTTGGTCCAGATCGATTGGCGAATTCCCCACAGGTTGATGCCGGTCATCACCAGTATGAACAGCAACATCAGCACCAGCCTCGGCCCGCCAATGAGCACCAGCAGGTTGTCGGCAAAGACGTTGGCCTGCGCGCCCATCGACGTGAGGCCCGACGCGGCCACTGAGAGCCCGATCAAATACGACAGAAACGGCCAATGAAATGCCCGATGCGTGACGTAGGCGGCGCCGGCGGCGCGCGGATAGCGCGACGCCAGGGAGGCGTACGACAGTCCGGTCAGCAAGGCGGCTACCATGGAGATCGCAAACGCCAGCCATACGGCGTTGCCCATGGCGCCGGCCGCCTTGCCAATCGTGCCATAAATTCCGGCGCCGACCATGTCGCCGACGCCGTAAACGACCAGCGAGAAAAGGCCCATCGTGCGCAAGAGCGCTGGCGAATCACCGCGGACGGCTTGTGATCGTTCGCCTTGAATGTTTGTCGGCTCAGACATGAGTCTTGAGCATAGGGGGCGTCTGGCAAGTTGCCAACGGCGGGCTGTAGCCGGCATCAGCGACGCCGGCATGCTGGCCTCATAGTGGCATCTACTGAAGAGGCCGGCCTCAAAAGGACGGCTACAGAAGAGCCGGCTGCAGAACTGCCGGCTACAGTCATGCCGGCTACAGCGCGTCGCGGTGGACCGTATCCGGCGAGAACGCCGGCAGGCAGATGGCGATGTACTCAGCGCCTAGGGGCGTGCTGTAGCGCACCCACTCGCCAGGCGAGCACATGACGGCTTGGCCGGCCGTTACTTCGAATGCGCCGGTTTCGTGCTCGACGCGCAGCGAGCCGCTCAGCACGACGCTGATTTCTTGAAATTCGGGCCGCTGTCCGGGTTCGACCCAACCGGGCGGCGATTTCATGCGCGCGATGCTTAGTGCACCGTCACCGGAGTTGACACGGCCGATGAACTCTTCGATTTGCTTCGGTTTGTTGCCGGCCGCGGAAATCTGGGTCGGCGCGGAGATGAGTTTTGGCATCGGTGATTCCTCCATATGAAGGAGAATACTTGGCTGCCTCGACTTTTGCCAGCGCCCGTCAGGCCGACGGTGACACCATTAGCCCGTGGGACGGACAATCTTGTCCGTCGTTCACGAATTGACGGACAGGATTGTCCGTCCCACAGATCGTTCAGCGTCGGCTGCACAAGCAACGGTATCGCCCCCGTCAGGCTGCGAGCTCCGCGGCCGACGCGGTTAGAATTCGGCAGATGGCGTCGGTGATGTTCGCCGCCGCATCGGGCTGCGCGATCCGTCGCATGTTGGCCGACATGCGGCTACGGGCGTCATCATCCGCAACGAGCGGCTTGATCGCGGCGACGAGCCCATCTTCGAGTGGCGCTGCCAACCGGGATTCATCGAGGATCGTCGCCGCGCCGGCGTCGGCGAAAACCTCGGCATTCGGCAATTGGTATTCGCTGAGGGGCGGGTACGGCACCAACAGCGCCGGAACGCCGGCCAGCGCCAATTCGGCGAGTGTCGTGCCGGAGCATCGACAGACCACTAAACCGGAGTCGAACATGACCGGTGCCATTTCGTCGATGTACGCCACGACCAGCGCGTCGACGCCGGCCTGGCGATAACGGCACGTCGTCTCGTGCAGTTGGCCTTCGCCCGATTGATGCACGATTTGCCAGCCGGCAAGTTCGTTGCGCAAGCGCGCCAAGGCCGCGGGCATTGATTGGTTGAGGCTTCGCGCCCCGCCCGCGCCGCCGATCACAATGAGTCGCTTCTGGCGCAATTTAGCTTCATCAGCAAACGAGTGGCTGGGGTCGAGCCGAAGGCGAGCCAGCACATCAGTCTGGGGGCTCGGCTGCGCCTCGACCCCAGTCATACGTGACGCGTGGTGCGAATAAAGTTGCTGAAGTGATAGCCGCGCCGGGTTTCCGGTCACGACGAGTGGAACTGCCGACGGCAAATATTTCGTCGTTTGAGGAAAACCGGCGCAAACGGCTTTTGCTGAGCGGGCTAGCCAATGAGTGACGCGGCTGGGCACGACGTTCTGCTCGAGCATCACCATCGGCACGCCGCGCGACACCGCGGCGCTCAGCGTCGCCGCGCTGGCTGGGCCGCCCAAGCCGACAACAAGCGACACACGCTGTTCCTTGAGAAACCATCGTGCTGCCAAATAGCCTGCCAAATTCGACGTGACGAACCGCACCGCGTGGAGAGCGCGCTGGGGCGCCGGTTGGGCCGGCAAATTGACAAACCCAAACCCGGCTTGCCGCACGATGTGCCGCTCTGGCGCGCCGCTCCGGCCCACGAATGTTACCTGAGCATCCGGCAGCCGCTCGAGGATCTGTGTGGCGATGGCCAATCCCGGGTAGAGATAGCTGGGAGTGATGCCGCCCGCGAACAGGATGTGTGGCGAACGCGACATGCCGGTGAAACTAGGTGGAGTAGGTGAGTGGGTGATTAGGTGAAGCCGCGGTGTACTTACTCACGTACTCACTGACTCACCAGCAGAAATCCGCTGAGACACCGGAGCGGCGCAGAGCGCCGCCCCGGTGCTCAGACATAAGCTTCATCGTGAAGCACTCGCCACGCGCGGTTGACCCAGAAACCGCATTGCACGGCAAGCCTATTGCTCCAACCCAGGGAGGGTGGCCGCGCAAAATCCCGCAATTTTGCGCAGGCCGACGATGAAGCCTCAACGTGTTTCGGTTCTTCGCGGAAAACGAACGAGAAAAGTCGGGTGGGCACGGCCCACCATGTCAAAATCGCGAATACTTTATGCGTTGGGTGGGCGGTGCCCACGCTGCTCAAGCTGCCAATCGTTGCCGTGATCCAATGTTCAAGTTGCCGTTCAATATGTTTTGTACGACTGCGCGATCTGCGACGGTTGACTCCGCTGCATCGCCTGGCGTGTGAGGACGATCGCCTAATCCGGCAATAAGTACGGTGTCTCCAGCCGTCGCCTCGCCAAGCGCCCAAGCGATCGCTTCATGACGGTCCAGGATCACACGCGCCTTTCGCCGATCTGCCAGCCCACTGTGGATGACGATGCAGGCCCGATGGGTCCCATCCATTCGGCCGCTGGTCGAAATGACGGCCACATCGCTCATGGCGCCGAGCACGCGACCGGTGGCACGCAGTTCGGCCTCATCGAAATTCTCGGGCGTACCGAATACGCAAATCAGCCGGCCGCTGGTCGCGCGCCGCGCAGCACGCAGGCTGGCCCGCAACGCTTCCGGCGAGTTCGCCGCATCGACCAGCACGGCGAAATCCTGACCGCAGAGGATGCGATCCATGCGTCCCGGTAAATGCTCCACGGCTTCCAAGCCCCGAGCCACGGCCGACAGCGGGAGGCCGTAGGCAAGTGCCGTCGCGGCTGCTGCCAGGCAGTTGAGAACATGGTGGTCGCCGATGATCGGCGTGCGGACGGCGACCGATTCGTCGCCGGCTGTGATCACGAAGATCTGTTCGTTGATGTGTTGCTCGACGACTTCGCCAACGATTTCTGCCTGCTCGCGCAGCCCGAACGTGAGCGCGGCGTGGTTCAGATCCGAGAGGATGCCGACCGACACGGGATCATCGGCGTTGATGATGGCGACGCCATCGGTCTGCAGATAATTAAAAATGCGGCGTTTTGCGTTGCGGTAATTCTCGAGCGAGCCGTGCCAGGCCAGGTGTTTCCTGCCAACTTGCGAGATGCACACAGCATCAAGCGTTACGCCAGCCGGAACCTGAGTGCTCAATTCGCGACTGGAAAGCTCCACGGCGGCATGGGTCGCGCCGGCGGCAACCATCTCGGCCAGCGAGCGGGCCAGCAGCGGAGGTGTCAAAATTTCGCCCAGCGGCGGACGATCCTCGAAGCCGTCCGAGAAGCCGAACGAGTCCAAACTTCCGAAGGTGCAGCCGGCATGGCGGAAGATCGACGACAGCAACCGGGCGACGGTCGTTTTTCCGTGCGTGCCGGTGACGCCAATGACTTTCAATTGCCGCGACGGATCGCCGACAAGTGCCTGGCACAATCGGCCGTACGCGGCGCGGCTGTCGGCCACGACGCATTGCGGCACGTCAAACACCGGCAGCGGGCGCTCGCAGATGATCGCCGCGGCGCCGCGCCGCACCGCCTCCACGGCTTCGTCATGACCATCGCGGTCGGCCTCGACCATGGCGACAAACACGTCACCGCGCTCGACTTGGCGCCAGTCGCTGGTGCAGCTGGCCGCGCGAAGATCGGGTGGGCAGTCGCCTTGAATCTCGCCAGCCAGCAGCTGCCGGAGCGAGACACCGGTCGGAAAAAGCGATTTTTCTACCACGCGGAGGCCTCCTTGCCTGCGGTGTGGCGCGCCTTCGGAAAAGCGCATTCGTTGCCGGCGGCCAATCCCTGGGTCAATGCCGGCGATGGGAGCGGGCGGATGTTGGAGAATATTGATCGCGGCGTCAAGGCAGGTTTTCGGAACGTGCAAGCATGACCCGCACTTTGCAAGCAGCAGGAAATGTTCTAATAGCCGTTTTAGACTCTCGCAGTTAGCGGCCCGCCGCAGCGGGCGCGCGGCCCGCAAGCGGCGAGCGCTAAATAGAAATAGCGGCGCTTCAGCCTACAATAATCGCATGGCCCAGGATGACTTTGATATCGATCGCCTCGCGGCATACCTGCACATGATGCCGGAGGCAATCGCGAAACTGGCGGAGCGCGGCAAGCTGCCGGGGCGGCGCGTCGCCGGCGAGTGGCGTTTCTCCGCGCCAGAGATCCATCACTGGCTCGAAGATCGCATCGGGCTGTCGGATGATGATGCATTAGTTGCCGTGGAGGGCGCGCTCGACCGGGCCGGCGGCCAGGCGGATCTCGATCAGATTTCAATCGCCGGTTTGCTCAAAAGGGAAGCCATCGAGGTGCCGCTGGATGCGCGCACGCGCAGCAGCGTCATCGCGAAAATGACGGAGCTGGCTGCGCGCACACACCTCTTGTGGGATGCGGGGAAAATGGCCGACGCCGTGCGCGCCCGCGAAGAAATGCACTCGACGGCGCTGGAGGGCGGCGTGGCGCTTTTGCACCCGCGGCGGCCGATGCCGGCGATCCTGGCCGAGGCGGTGCTCGCTCTGGGAATCTCGCGCGGCGGCATTCCGTTCGGCAGCGGCGGCAGCCTCACCGACCTATTCTTCCTGATTTGCTCCACGAGCGACCACGAGCATTTGCGGATTCTCGCCCGGCTAAGCCGCGTGATCAACGACCAGGCGTTTCTGGCTGCGCTTCGCAGTGCCGAGGATGCCGCGGCGGCGCACAAAATGGTGCGCGAACGGGATGCGGCTGTTCGCGACGTCTGAGAGCACGGAACCAATGGGCCTTCTGGATTACATTTCGAAGCGCGCCGGGCGGCGGCAGGCGGAAACGATTTGCCGGCTGGCGATGGCAAACCCGCGGAACGGCGCGGGGCGCCGCGAGCAGGCCGTCGTGCAGCTCGTTGGCGATGTGGAGCATCCGGAGTTTCGCGATGCGATTCGGCTCGTGCGCTCCAGCGCGCGCGTCGCCGACGCCGGCGATGCATCGCCGGAGCTGATTGTTGTCGCGCAATGTCGGCCGCAGACAGTGCGACTCGCTGATGTGGAGCGATTGCGACGGCGACATCCGCTGGCGGGCATTGTGGCATTGCTCGGCACATGGTGTGAAGGCGAGACGCGCACCGGCCGGCCTTGGCCGGGAATCCTGCGGCTATACTGGTATGAGTTTCCGGCCTGGTTTGGCCGCCAATTGAAGTTGCGGGCCGCGGGCCGCTGCCCCGATTGGTCGCAGTGCGATGTTGGATTTCGGGTTTCGGATTTCCCGCCGCGGCGGATGAACTCCTTGCGGATTGCCCGCACGACCCCGGGCGGAGTGATCCAGCTTAGCGCCGCAAGCCGCGAAACGGCCGACGCGCTGTCCGATGTGTTGGAGTCGGCTGGTTACGCGACGGTGTGGCAGCGCGGCGCCGATTCGGGGCCGTTTGTACGCGGCGCCGTCGCCGCCGTTTGGGACGGCGGCCAGCTCAACGAGCGCGAGGAGCACGAATTGACAATGTTTTGTCGTCGCCTGGATCGCAACCACGCGCCCGTCATTGCGATTCTGGATTTCCCGCGCCGCGATCGTGCCCAGCGCGCTTTGCAATGTGGAGCGGCGGCGGTTCTCGGAAAGCCCTGGCGAGTCGATGATTTGCTGGGGACGATCGAGCAGAATTTGCGTGAGGGTGCGCGGCCGGATGGGCAGGCCAACCATCGAGCGGCTTAAGTTTGGGCCCATTGTTATTTTTGGCCTCGCTGAATTTTTTTCTTTTTTTTCGTGGGGCGAAACGCGGCGAGTGTTTTGAGGTAGTGCGCTGGTTTCCCTTGCTTGCGCAATTTCAAGGTGCCTGGTCAGATGTCCAAAATTCCCCCCACATACTTTTGGACATCTGACGCGAATTTGGAGAACACGCAGGCATACTTCTGCGGCCCGCGCGCACGCTCAGCGCGGCCGATTCATGAACTGACGGCTGTCTTTTTGGCGAAAGGCTATTAGCTAACAGCTTATAGCTGACGTGTACATTAGCACACTTAGTGGCCGGAAACAAGAAGCAAGTTGTTTTTGAGATAAACGGAAAGAAAAAGCGCATGCGCGCTCGCGCAGAAAAAGGTTTGGAATCGGCCACCGAATGTGGTAGAGTCCACGCGGGGCGTTCTGCACCGACGAAGTTGCGCGCTTGTGCGCCGGCGCTTGTCCATTCTGCAGCACTCGGATGGATCGGTCTAGTGGATCCGCTGTCGTCGCCCGCTCCTGGCCCAAACTCAAAATCCCCGCTGACGCCGTCGCGATCGGTTTTTGGGATCGGCTGTAGGCTGCCGGTTGATGCTCAAGTATCTGCGAATCGCTGTGACCGAGTTGAGCCTGGCGGCTAGCACGCTGCTAATTGCCCTGTGGGTGCGGAGCTACACCTGGCGGGATGAACTGGCCCTGTTGTTCGGTGGCGGTTCAAAGCTGGCCCTTCTGCAATCTCATCCTGGCCGTCTTATTGCAGCTATGGAGCATGCCGGTACCGACGTCTTCTCACGAGAAGAGTATTCTCACATCTTCAGCACTCAGCGCTGGACGCCACCGCGTGATCGGGGGTTTCGGTCACTCCTGCCAAGAATCTGGACGGGAATACATTCAAGCGGAATTGAGTCGCCATACTGGTTACTCATCTGTGCTGGAGGTGCATTTGCGACGACACCTTGGCTCCGTTGGTCCCGCCGCTTCAGCCTCCGTACTCTGCTAATCGCCATGACGCTCGTGGCGGTGGGTATGGGGTTGATCGTGGTGCTGAGCTAGGCGGGCTTTTTCGTGCGTGGCGCGTTATGATGCGGGCATGAACCGCCAGCGCCTACTCCGTGGTCTCGGAATCGCCTGGACGGCAGGATTCGCTATTCTCTGTGTGCTGCTGATTGCGCTGTGGGTGCGGGGCGGGTCAGGATGAAACAGGCCATTGACAGTCCGGCTCAAAGTTAGTTCGTTGCGCGATTGTCACGAATGTTTTATTGCTGCGTTGCTAAACTTCGCGGCATTGTGCATTCTACATTGGCTCCCCAATCCACTCTCGCAATATGTAAGTGAGTCAAAAATAAGCGAGGTTATTCATGGCACGCCAAATTTGGCCGGTTTTGATGTCAGTAGCGCTTGGCCCGTTGTGCGTCCCATCGCAAATACTCGCTGACGGCCTGATATTCTCGCTGCCGCCGGATGGCACATGGGTCGAATATGTGGGCTCGGGGCAATATAGATGTGAGTTTTCCGTGCCGGAAGACGTACTCAAGCGCATGGATCCGGCAGGGAAGGCGCAAATGGAAGCATTATCGCGACCCCAAGAGCTACAGGAAACGATTCGCGTCAGCAGTGTTGGGGTAGATAAGTACGCAGAACGTGGTTGTCGTTGGATTGAGCTACGCAGCAGCTCGAAACGAATCTCGAGCGGTTCGCAGGAAGAGCACCCCAATCCAATCTATTTGCTTAAAATGCTGATTCCCGAAAAATACCTCAATCGCGGTAACGATCCGTTAGACAACGCGGTTCTCACGTTCTTCAACCCGAAGGATTCGGACAGGGCGAAGGTTGCACCAGAACCGGGCTTTGACCGGATACGCTATGAGATCGAACGATTTATCCCTCGCTGCCCCCCACCACTCGAGGATGAAACTCGGCTTGATAACGAGACGATTGAAACCGCGATTGGCACATTCCGTGATTGTGAAGTAATCCGAGGGACGAGTCAATTCGATCGGCCACTAAGTAACGATGGCCGGTGGGAAGGCAAATCAACTTGGATCATAGCGCTCCATCCGGACGCGCCTTTCGGGGTTGTGCGGTTGGGCACTGAATCCACAGTCAACGAGGTCCACACTGGCAGTGCGGTAAAAAGCCAGTCGACACGTGAATATAAAATTGCAGCGAAAGGTGCGGATGCAACGACTGAATTGCCGGAGGGGAAAAGAGATTCTATCTCTGCAATTACGCGGCCCAAGTGAATTGCTATTTCCACTTACTGCCAATCGCCAAGACGCTGGTTGGGGTGCTGTTGGGAGCAATGGTGGCTACCCGTTGATGATCAAGTCATGCTCAAGTATCTGCGAATCGCTGTGACCGCAATGAGCCTGACGGCCTGCGTGCTGTTCGTTGCGCTGTGGCTGAGGAGTTACTGGCGATTTGACCAAATAATCCACCGAACTTCTTCCAAGGAATACGTAGCTTTAACTACTATTAGGGGGCAGATTGCATTTGGCGGGTCAAACGATCCCACGTTCTCAACGGTATTCAAACAGAATTGGACACACCACGGATATTCATTGAAAGGTTGGGATATAACTCAGGGCAGCCCCTTCCCTGTCTTCCCCGTCCAAACACACAGACCCATCCTGTTGTTGCCGCGATTTGAAAGCCAATTTCTGGTGGGCCCACCTGGCTCAACGTCTTATGAACTGATGTTTCCGTATTGGCCGCTCGTTCTTACGTCGGTTGCATTCGCGGCAAGTCCCTGGCTTACGTGGCGCTTCTCCCTCCGCACTCTACTAATCGCCACGACGCTGGTTGCGGTGGGGTTGGGGATTGTGGTCGCAGCCAGTTAATCGACACATGAGACTAACCACAGAAGAAAAGGGGACGCAGCTCGAATGGCACGTGAACTTTCGTAAGTCGTGGCGTGGCAAACTGATCTGGATTGAAAAGGCCGTCCTTGCCAAGAGGGTGTTGTGAAACTCACTCACTCTCGGCAAGAAGGCCAATATGTTGAGTTCATTTCGCGCCGCCGTCAGAGCGGCCCGCCGTGACGAGCAGTTGTACTTCGCCGCGCTGCTACCCGAGGAGCGTATCCTCGACGCCTTCGGCGCGGCAAGAGCGCTCTGGCAGGGTTGGGTAT
>DASXWB010000203.1:0-8168 GCA_036503915.1 Lacipirellulaceae bacterium
GGGGCGGATGAAATACGGCAAGCGGGTTATTTCAGTCGCTCTCGTTGTCGGCCGCCGCGCTGCCGCCAGGGAGCGCGCTAGTTAAAGCGAACGCTGCCGCAACAAGCGCGTAACGCCAGGTTGCTGGCATCTCAACTTTAGCCCGCGGGATCCACTGAGCGCCTGCGTCTCATGCTCCGCCGTTGTACCGGCGGAGGCGCGCCGTATATCCATTCCACGATAGGACAACATTGTGAGACTACCGGTTCATCATTGCCCGATCATGAAGGCCAGCGCAAGTGTGCTGATTGCGTTGGCGCTTCATGAGTTCGCCGCGGCTGCGGAAATCCTCAATTCAGCGACGCTGCAGAAATATGTCGATCCGCTGCCGAATCCCATGAACAATGTGATCGCGGCCAGCGGCACCCTTGGCGGCGCTCCACTGCATGAAATCTCGGTCACAGCGTTTCAACAGCAGCTTCATCGTGATTTGCCCGCTACGACTCTCTGGGGTTACAACGAATCTTTTCCTGGCCCGACCTTTGTTGTGGACCGTGGCCAGACCATCAAAGTGAGATGGACCAACAATCTCGTGGATTCGACCGGCGATCCACTGCAGCAACATCTATTGCCGTACGACACGACGCTGCATGGCGCTCACGACCACTTGCCGCGCGCGCGTGTCGTTACGCACTTGCATGGCAGCGTGACCGATGAATTTAGCGACGGCTACCCCGAGTATTGGTTTTCGCCCGATCCGAACGCGCCGCCGAACGGCTTAGGCGGTCCGGCCGGAAACAGCATGGTTACCACGTATCCCAATAACCAGCGTGCGACCACGCTGCTCTATCACGATCACGCGATGGGCATAACCCGGTTGAATGTCTACGCCGGCATGTCCGGGTTTTACTTGATCCGCGATCCGATTGAGCAGGGACTTAATTTACCGTCCGGTCCGTACGATGTCCCGCTGTTGTTGCAGGATCGCACCTTCTATGACGACGGGCAGCTTTATTATCCTGACGGGCTGAGTTCCCTTCCAGCGACCGACGAGGATCAGGGCGGCCATGGCGGGCACGGGGGCGGGGGAGTTCCCGAGGGCTTTCCCAGCCAAGCGTCCGTCGTACCCCATTTCTTCGGGAATGCAAATCTGGTCAACGGCGCCGTCTGGCCGTATCTCGAAGTGGAGCCGCGAAAGTACCGCTTCCGCTTGCTGAACGGGGCGAACTCGCGCGCGTACAACCTCGTGCTCGACGCCGGCACGGCCGGCTCGTTGGCGTTTCATCAAATCGGCACCGACGGAGGGCTGTTGGCCAATCGCACGGAGCGAGCCGAGGTCTTTTTGGGGTCGGCCGACCGGGCCGACGTTATTGTCGATTTTTCGCAGTTCAACGTGGGCGATGAGATCTATTTGCGGAACACCGGCCCGGATGCGGAGGTCGGCCGCATGAATGTGCCGGCGGATCCGAACACCACCGGGCAGGTAATGCAATTCAGAGTCGTCGCCCCGAGTGGCCCCGACTCGAGCAGTCTGCCTGAGGCGCTTTCGACAATCGAGCGATACCGTCCGGAGGACGCCGTCCGCACGCGCGTCCTGAGCCTCGATCTATTGGTCGACGAATATGGGCGACCTGAACTGTTGCTTAATCGCAGCAAGTGGACGGATCCAATCACGGAAATGGTTCGGCTAGGCGACCTGGAAATCTGGCAGTTCGTCAACCGAACGTCCACCGCCCATCCCATTCACTTGCATATGGACCACTTCCAGATTTTGGAGCGCTTCATTCGCGGCACGGGACCGGTTCCGCTTGCGCCTCATGAGCTCGGCTGGGAGGACACCGTGATGGTCGGTGCCGGCGAGAACGTCAGCATTATGGTCAAGTTCGACCAGTACACTGGCAAATTCGTCTGGCATTGTCATCTCTTGGAGCACGAGGACTCGGAGATGATGCGGCCGTTCGTGATCCTGCCGACAATCGTGCCGGAGCCGTCCCGCTTCATCCTTCTGGCCTGGGGTCTTACGTGGATCGCGCTAGTTCGGCGAAACGCTGGCTCTAAACGTTAGGAGAAAAAGTTCCGACACATCGAATTATAGAAACATCAAGCCTTTGATGGGCGAGGAGAAGGAACGGGGCAGAACTATTTCCGTTTCAGGATATTCATTCTGATCAAATTTTTTAACGGCGTGGGCCTGCTACTTTGGCAAGGCGCGAACGGCGCCGACGGAGATGCCGCCGTCTACGAGCAATGTCTGGCCGGTGATGTAGCGGCCGGCGTCGGAGGCCAGGAGCAAGAGCGCGCCGTCCAGTTCGCCCGGCGCCCCGGGCCGGCCGAGCGGGATGCGTTCGCAGAGGTATTCGACCCAGCCTTCCATCTCATACAGCGCGCGGTTTTGTTCTGTTTTGAACCAGCCGGGGGCCAGGCAGTTGACGGTGATGCCGTGGGGGCCCCAGTCGTGGGCCAGGCTCATCGTGAGCTGCTTGACGCCGCCGCGGCTGGCGCCGTAGGGTCCGAGCCCGGCGTAGCCGGACACGCAGGTGACCGAGCCCATATTGATGATTCGGCCATAGCGGCGCGGAATCATGTGGCGCGCGACGGCTTGAGCGACAAAGAAAATTCCGCGCAGGTTGGTGTCGACGATTGTGTTCCAATCGGACCAGGTGACGTCGACGGCCGGCTTGCGGATGTTGCAGCCGGCGTTGTTCACGAGAATGTCGAGATGGCCCAGCTGGCGAATGGCATCGGCGACGCCGTTATGAATGCTGGCCTCCTCGCGCACGTTGAGCTCAACGCGCGCGGCACGGCGCCCGAGTGCTTCAATGTCTTTCGCGGTGTCCGCAAGGGAATCCACGGTGCGGCTTGTGATCGCCACATCGGCGCCGGCGCCGGCCAGGGCGCGCGCGAATTGTTGGCCGAGCCCGCGGCTAGCGCCCGTAACGAGGACCGTTTTGCCAGTAAGGTCAAAAGGATTGGTCATAACGATGTAGGGCGGGTGCTCGCACCCGCCGGGGATTCGTTCGGCGGGCGCAAGCACCCGCGGCGGTTTTGTTCGGCGGGTACAAGCACCCGCCCTACGGTTGCAAAACGACTTTCATCAGGCCGGGCTCGCGCGCGTACAGGCGCTCGAACCACTGCGGCCCCTCGGCCAGCGGCGCCAGCGCACTGATCAAAGGCGCAACGCGGATCGCGCCGCTTGCCACCAGTTCGATCGCTCGCGCGTATTCGCCGGCCGATGCGCAGCTTCCCCCGAGCGTCAGCTCGCGGGACACCACAATCTGCAGGGGCAGGGGCACTTCTGGCGAGATGTTTCCCACAAGTCCGACGCGGCCGCCGCGAACCACCGAACGCAGTGCCGTGGACAGCGCCGCAGCATTGCCGACCACTTCAACAGCTAGCTCCGCGCCGCGGCCCTCGGTCAGTGCCAACACCGCGTAGACGGCGTCGGTCTGCTTTGAGTCGATCGTGTGCGTCGCACCTAATTCGCGAGCGCGCTCCAATCGGCCGGCGTCGATATCAACGGCGATCACGTCGCGACAGCCGGCAACTCGCAATGCTTGGATCACGAGCAATCCGATCATGCCGCTGCCTACGACGACGGCTCGCTCACCTTGTTTTACTTGGAGCAGCTCGACGGCATGCAGCGCAACGGATACGGGCTCGATGAGAGCTGCGTGCTCGAACGGCAACTCGGGTGGCAACGGATAAAGAACATTCTGCGGCACAGCGACGAATTCGGCATACGCGCCGTGCTGGCGGTATTCGTCGCACGACACGCCGAATACGCGGCGCTTGCCGCAAAGGTTCACCTGGCCGCTGCGGCATCGATCGCACTCGCCGCAAGAAATGGTCGAGTCAAACGTGACCCGATCGCCGGCGCGAACGCGATCGACCGACGCGCCGACTTCGACCACCGTGCCCGCAGCCTCGTGACCCATGACGATCGGCGGAATTCGCCGGCCGCTCGAGCCATCGTAGCCGTGGACGTCGCTACCGCAGATGCCGCACGCGGCCACGCGCACGAGCACGTCGTTCGGACCGAGCGCAGGCCGCTCCATGGAGACGAGCTCTAGCTTGCGGTATTCGGAGAGGAGGAGAGCTTGCATTGGTGGATACAAGGTGTCAGGTGTCAGGTGTCGGGTGTCAGAATTCCGACTGACACCTGACACCTAATGCAATTAGAAGCCGAGGCCTTTCGTCGTGAGCTCAATGCGGAGCAGATAATCATCCGCCGCGATGAACAGCGTCGAGCCGTCTTCGCCGAACGTGCAATTGGCCGTGCGCTGCGTCGTGATCAGAGAGCCAAGATGTTTGCCTTCGGGCGAGATGACGGCAACGCCGCCGGGCGCTGTGGCCCAGACGTTGCCGTGCTCGTCGATGGCCATGCCGTCGGCCGAGCCGCGGTTCCACTTGCGCGCGAGCGGCATGCCGTCGAAGAACACGCGGCCGTGGCCAAGCGTGCCGTCCTGATCCACCGGAAACGCCATCCAAACCATGCGCGGGCCGTGGGAGTTGGCCACGTACAGCGTTTTTTCGTCAGGCGAGAAGCCGATGCCGTTGGGACGTTCCATCTCTTTGTTCAAGAGCGTCACTTTGCCGTCCGTCCCGATGCGATAAATTCCCTGGAATGCAATTTCCTTCGCGGGATCTTCCATTTGCTGCTCCAGACCGTAAGGCGGGTCCGTGAAGTAAATGGCGCCGCTGGAATGAACCACCAGATCGTTGGGGCTGTTGAAGCGCTTTCCGTCGTAGCGGTCGGCCAGCGTTACGAATTTGGGCTGCGGATTTTCCCATGGCGCATCGAGCCGCGCCACGCGGCGGTCGCCGTGCTGACACAGTAGCAGCCGGCCTTCGCGATCGAGGTTGAGCCCGTTGGAGCCCATCTCGGCGCCTCGCGGCTTGCGGCCGGTATAGCCCGAGGGCGAGAGGTACTTGGTGCATCCGGATTTGGCGTCCCAGCGGTGGACGGTGTTGGTGAGCACATCCGAGAACAACAGGAATTTCCCGTCGCGAATCCACACCGGCCCTTCGCTCCACTCGAATCCTTCCCCGATGATCTCCATTTCCGCGTCCTCCGGCACGAGCTTATCGAGCGCGGGATCGAGCCGCTCGATAATTCCCATCGTCCGGGGTGGGTTGCTCACGAGTTGTGCGGTGCAATTGGAAGAAAGCCAACCGGTACATGCCACAACGATGCTTAGTGCTCGCAATAGTTGCTCGGCTTGGGGGCTTACTTTACTCATGTCTCATCCCAGTTGTTAGTGAGGTGTTGAAGCCGTCGATGGTAAAGCGATGTTGCGAGGAGAGTATGATACCGTGCCGCGCGGCCGATTTCTACAAGCCGCTCGAGACCGTAATTACGCCTACCTGAAGCAGAACGCGGCATCGGCGTCAGAGACGCCTCCCACATCCCTGCCGCGCGAAGCGTCGTCACCAGAACCAGTTTCAAAACCGGGGGCTAGCGCCCCGCGGCTGGTCAGATCAGCCGGCGGGTACCCTCTGGGTGGTTAGCGTCCGGTTGATTAGGGCAGTTTTGAAACCCGGTTCTACAAACCTGACGGAGCGCGCTACGGAACGGGCGCTACTGGATCTCAACCCACTTGATGATTTTGACGCCGCCGAACGGCTCGCCGCCTTGTTCGATGTCCGCTACTTCCGAGGCGCAAAGCGCGCGATTGTAGACGCGGACATCGTCGACCATGCCCGTAAAATCCATGTTCGTTTGACCGTTTCCGTGGGCGCCGATGACGAGCTTGGTCCCCAGCCCGTCGTAGGGAATCGTCACCGTCGTGGAGACGGAGGCGGCTTCGGCCCCATCGACGAAGAACTTGCACACGTTCAGTTCGTCGTTGAACACGGCGGCGAAATGATGCCAGCCGGGTGTAAACGTCTGATTCACCGCCACGGGCACCCAAGTTGACCCATCGTAGAAAAACGCTCGCGACGCGGTTCCGGCATTGAGTCGAATGGCAAAATAGTCGCCTAAGCTAACAACCTCGGCGCCGCCTGAGTCAGCCGCCGTGATGTAGGCCCATGCGGCGAGCGTGATATTTTGCGGATTTTTTAAGCCGTTGACTTCAACCCGCGTCAGGCCGTTGAGCTGAAGCGCGTTATCGACCGAGCCGCTCGTCCAGGTTGCAGTGCCGATGACCGTTCCAGTGCGACCCAGGCCGGACGAATCGGCCGCCAGGATGCCGCTCGTTTCGTCCAGTTTCCAATGGCCCACCAGGCCGTAAAGCTCTGCAATTTCGCTCGCGCAGAGCTTGCGCTTGTAAATGCGAAAGTCGCGCAGCGCGCCTTGCCAATATTGGGTGCCCCCGGTGCGGCCGCCAAACGCAAGCAGCGCGCCTGCCTGCTGCGTCATCGTATTGCTGTTGGTTCCGGCTTTATCAAGCTGCCCATCGATGTACACAGCATACGAATCGGTTGCCGAATCGAAGGTCGCCGCGACATGATACCAGCGGCCGGTCTCCACGAGTGGCCGCGTGGTGACAAAGTTGCCCGCGCCTTCGCCGCAAAGGTCGAAGACGATAATCCCGTTGGGCAGCTGGCGCGCTTCCCAGTTGTTTCCCAGGCCGAAGATGGCGCTCTGTGTCGCCGGATTACCGGCCGACTGCATCCAGAACGCCACGGTGCCGGCGCCGGGTGGCGTGAACGTGCTTACGGTTTGCGCGATGCCGCCCGCGCCGTTCGTGGCGAGCGCTTTATTGCCGGCGCAACCGGTGATCCAGGTGGCGCCGCCGGAGAGCGTGGCGTTGTTGCCGACGCCCGAGCTGTCGGCGGCCGAGGTGCCGGTTCCTTCGGCGAACTTCCAGTGCCCCCACAGGCCGGCCAGCTTGGCGACATCCGCCGCGTTCAAGGCGCGATTATAGAAACGCACGTCGTAGATCATGCCGTCGAAGAAGTCGGTGTTGCCGGAGCGGCCGCCGATGTAAACAGGCCGCGTGTCGGTGCCGATCGGGCCAGAGCGGGCGACGGGGGAATGGTCCAGTTGGCCGTTGACGTAGATTCTGGCGAAAGCGCCGTCCCAGGTTGCCGCCACGTGATACCACTGGCCTGGGGCCAGCACGGTGTTTCCCTGGATGGGGGCTGGGTCGTAGGCGTCGAGCGAAAGCACAACGCGTCCGTTGTTTCCGATGGCAAGTTGCCAGTTGTTCGGATTCTGCTCCCCTTTGCGGAGAATGAGATTCACGACATCACTTGAGGTCCACGAGTCGCCGCGAACCCAGGCGGCAATCGTGAGCGCCTCGGTTGGCCGGAGGTGCGCGGCATCCGGGATACTGATGTACTGGCTGGTGCCGTTGAATTCAAAACCGCCGTCGCCGTTGCAGCGAGTCGACCAGGTGCCGCTGCCGTTGACCGTGCCGTGCCTGGCGAAGAAGGTGGAATCGGCCGCAGTGGTTCCCGTAGTTTCGCTCAGCTTCCAATGGCCGATGAAGCCGTAAAGGGTTGCGACCTCCGTGTCGGAAAGCGCGTAGTTGTATACGCGCACGTCGTCGATGATGCCGGTGAAGTCGTGACTGGTGCCGCCGTTGCCATGCCGGCCGATCACCGTGTTTGCGCCCAGGCCGGCATAGGAGATCGACGACGTGTTCGTGGTCGACGCGGCCAAAGCGCCGTCGATATACAGCTTGAATGAGTTGTTGGCGTCATCGAAGACGGCGGCAAAGTGATGCCAGCCAGTCCCGGCAAACGTTTGAAAGACGCCGACTGAGAGCCAGGTCGCGCCGTTGTACATGTAAGCCCTTGCCCAGCCGCTTTCGTCCAAGCGGATGCAGAAATTGTCGCCCAGGCTGATGATTTCGGCGCCGCCGGTGTCGGCCGCCGTCAAATTCGCCCAGGCGGCCACAGTAAGATTCGCGTGGCTGCCCAGAAGGCCGGTCGCCTGAATCTGAGTCGAGCCGTTGAACGTGAAGCCGTTGTCGACCATCGCCGGTGTCCAGGTCGCGGTGCCCGTCACCGTGCCCGTGCGGTCGAACCCGGAGGAATCGGCCGCCGTGGCGCCGCTCGTTTCGTTGAGTTTCCAATGGGCCACGAGGGTTCGGTCAAGTCCGGCCGCCCATTCCAGCATGCGCCTGGCGAGAGTATGGGTGTTTCCGGAAAACGTCGAATCATCGTTGATGCTGACTGGCAACGGGAACTGCGCGCGGCGAGCTAGGGCAACGCTGTTGCCGTTGTAAGTGCTAGCGAGC
>DASXWB010000204.1:0-8765 GCA_036503915.1 Lacipirellulaceae bacterium
ATGGGATGCCCACACAGGGGAGCAGATCGACAGGCCGCTCGAGCATCAGGACTCAGTTCGGGCCGTTGCGTTTCATCCCAGCGGGAGCAGGTTCTACACGGGAAGCGACGATCAATGGGTGCAGCCTTGGAACGTCGCCAGAAGCGCCATCGATCCGCCTTGGCGCGCCAGCGGGCCGCCGTCGCATATCGAGTTTTCGAGCGACGCAAAGTCGGTGCTCATTCAGTGCGCAAACCAGGCAGTCGACCTGTGGGATGCCCAGACCGCGACGCCCGTCGCCCGCAAAGTAAAGTTTGACGAGGCACAAACCGTGCTGGCCAGCAGCCCGGATCGGCGTACTTTGTTGATACGCGGCAAAGACGGCAGCGCGCAACTCTTGGACATTGTCACCGGCCAAACGAGGGGTATGCCGCTGAGGCACCGGCCCAGTATTATGGATGCCCAGTTCAGCGGCGACGGCCGGACCGTCGTGACCGCTGGTTACGATCAAGAGGTGCGCCGCTGGGATGCTCGCAATGGAACGCCGCTCGACATGCCGAAAAAGTCATTTCGACACAAGGGAATTGTCTATTCTGTCGCGTGCAGCCGCGACGGCCGCTTGATCCTCAGCGGCAGCGACGATCAGACGGCGCGCCTGTGGCACGCCAGCGATGGAATGGCCGCCGGCCAGCCGATGCAACACTCGACTCTCGTCTCGAAGGTCTTGTTCAGCCCCGATGAGCGCCTCGCGCTGACGATCGGTGACAATGGCGCCGCCGCGCTGTGGGATGTCGAAAGCTGCAAACTGCTGTCGCGGCCGCTGCAGTATGATGCCGCCCACGGCGGCGGGATGCTTATTGTGAATGACGCCCAGTTCAGCCCGGACGGATCGATGATCCTCTTCCGTTGCGCCGACGGCACCGTTCGGCTCTACGACGTGCCGCGCCAGTTGCCGGCGGACGCGACTTGGATTCGAGCGTGGGCCCGCGCCCATTCGGGGCTCGAATTGGACCGGCTAGGCGTGCTGCGGCCACTATCGCAGCAGCAATGGCTCGCTGCGCAGCAGGAACTCGCGGCGATGGAAGACACGCCATGACGGCACTGTTCACGCCAGTGGCAGCGCCGCATGGGCCTTCGTCTCGCGATCGTGCAACGTGACGATCGGCGCAATGCGCTTGTCGATATGCTGAGGGCCGACATGGCCCAGGTATTGGCACGTAGCGTAGCCGCGGCAGGCACGCTCGTAACCGTCTAGCCACTGCGTGAAGCGAAAGCTTTCCTGGACTGTTTCGCGTGGAAAAAAGTTTGGCGGCCGGCGAACGCCGCAGCGCCATGGCTTAGGCGTCAGACGCGCGCGAAAGCTGTTTTGGATGCGGCACAGCGAAACGAAATCCGCATCCGCGCCGACGCAATCCATCAGGCCGGCTGATTGTGGCGAGGTGGGCTCATATTCGCGGCCCAAGGCGATTATCCGGAAGCCCGCCGCGGTGCGGTAGATGCGGAAGCCCTCGTCTCGTTCATTGCTCAAGACGGTGCGCAAATCGGTTAGCACTCGCTGCCAGGGTTCGACAGGGCGGCAGGGTTCAGCCTTGCCGAGAACGTCGACATCGATAAACAGCGCATGCGCCGCATTCAGGACGATGCAGCCATAGTGATTGCGCGTTATCACACCATCGATTTGTTCCTGGATCGGAACCGGTTCCTCCTCCGCGGGCGCCTCGGGACCCCCGCCGTAATACTCTTCGCCCGCGACCGGTTTGATTGCGTGGCGCCGCGCGGCGGCAACTAATCTGTCCCTGGCCATTGCGACGCTTTTGGCAACAAGGTCGCTGTGACCGACAGGAACGATGTGACTCTCCGGCCGCCGGAATCCTAAGGAAACGTTCTGAATGGTTGGAAAAGAGTTTTGGACAGGCATGATTCGCTCCAAATTTATTTGGCCGAGCGGCGGCAATCACTTGAATCGCCGATAAGCTTCCACTTCCTTTACACAATTCTGTCTGACGACCTGCCGGAAGCGGAGGCCTTTTGGCTCCTGAATAGGCGGCGGCGCCGGCGTTGTCGGCCAGGCAACTGGCGCAACACCCGTTAGATGCGATATGTAGTAGCAGCGAAAATTCCTGGCATTGGTGTCATTAGGGTCAAATTTGTAACACAATACCTTTTCGTCCCCGTTGTCATTGAAACCAACAACGAGCGGCCACAACGTGCACACTTTCCCATCAGTAGTCCAGGTTGCCTGAATCGCCTTTTGTGTCGCCGAGCTATCGATTGCTTTTAGAATTAAGTCAAACTCTGCTGAGGTTGGCATCGTGAATGACCCTCGTCAAAAGGTAAAGCTCACTGGGAGTCGTAGCCTGGAAAGTCGCCGTTCATTTGGGCGCATGTGCCGCCGAAACCTGCATCAAACCAGACACGTGAAAATTATGCTGCGTGCCTTCCCTTTCCTAAACCGCGCAAATCATACAGACTCGCAAATTTACAAACAAGCAGCCGGAAGGCCAGAAGACAAATTTCTCTCATACTCGAGCGGCCAGACCGGCTCCACTTCAAACATGGGGACTTCGGATGAGTTCGATTTGGAGCACCACGGTTCAGAGCAGTGCTTTATTCCTTAAATGGGCAATCGCTTCACTATAAGGAAGGATTGCAAACCCGCCGAGCTCCTACACTTACGGAGTTTGGATCCTAAGGCATTACGCTCAATTGAAGCTGTGCGACTCGTCGCGGCGCGACGCCGCGTCTAGGGCTTTCGCAACGAAACTAGCTGTGTTTCTGTGCATCATTGCCGCCCGAATGATTGTGGAACGCTAATCCGCGCTAATCTACACTAATTGTCAATTAGCGAAGATTAGTGATGATTAGCGTTTCCCTCCGCGACCTCTGCGCCTCGGCGTGATGCGTTGCTTTAATTTGCCTAAGAGGGTTTTCGGATGAATCGTTCAGCTTTCCTGCTGCTAAGCGCGCTAGTTGCATTGCTAATTCATGGCGGCCTCATCACCGCCCAGGAAATCGGAACCGGCGGCGTCAAATTCTCGAAGCGCAAGCTGATCGTAAGTCCCTACGAAAGCTGCGCGGTGGCCGACATCAATCGCGATGGCCACCTCGATATCGTCTACGGCGCCTATTGGTTTGCCGGGCCCGATTGGTTGCCCCAAGCCATTCGCCCCAACCACACGGCCGCCGAATATATCCGCACCAACAGCGATCACATTTACGACGTCGACAAAGATGGCTGGGTCGACGTTATCGCGGGCGGCTGGAACGAGGATGGCATCTACTGGTACAAGAACCCCGGCAACGGCCCGGCGGAGCGCGGCGAGCCGTGGGAGATGCATTTGCCGTGGGAGGCGCACCTGTTGGCCAAAACCGGTGGCAACATGGAAATGTTCGCCCTGCACGACTACGACGGCGACGGGGTGCCCGAGTTGCATTCCGCGTGTTATCGCAAGGAGCGACCGCTCGAAGTGTGGCGGTTTGCCAAAGATGATGAGGACAAATTGATCATGAAGCCGTTCGTACTGGGCCGCGAGGGCGGCGGGCACGGCTTCGCGTTCGGCGACGTGAACGGTGACGGCCGCGAGGACGTGCTGGCCGAGGTTGGCTGGTACGAGCGGCCGGAAGGCGACCCCTTCGTGCGCCCGTGGAAGTATCATGCCGAAACCGACCTATCAAAGTTTCACACGAGCTGCCCGTTCGTCGTGAAGGACCTCACGGGCGACGGCCGGCTGGACATCATCTTCGGCCGCGGCCATGCCTACGGGCTCTACTGGCGCGAACAGCTCGCGCCCAAGGCCGACGGCACCACGCAGTGGAAGCATCACGTGATTGACGAATCCTGGTCGCAGGCCCACTGCCTCGCGCTGGCCGACATTGACGGCGATGGCCAGGAAGACTTAATTGCCGGCAAGTGCATCTGGGCCCATGACGGCGGCGACCCGGGCGCGGCCGACCCGCCGGTGATTTATTACTACACTTGGGACAGCGCAACCAAAAAATTTACGCGCTACACGATCGCCGATGAAACCGAGCACATCGCGCTGGGCCGCCAGTTCGCGGTAGAAGACCTCAACGCCGACGGCCGGCTCGACCTTGTGGCGCCGAGCAAAACCGGCTTGTGGGTGCTGATGAACGACGGATCTGAATAAGGCTGCCCGGGACTTCCGCTTCTGCACGCTACCTCGGATTGTAGCCCGCTGCGCAAGCAAGGGCGGAAAGTAATCTCCTTGCTTGCGCGGCAGGCTTCGATCACTGCAAAATTACTGCGATTGCCGGCTGGCATTGACGGCACCTGCTACGTAATCTTTGATTTCAATCAAGAGGTCAGTGCCATATTCGGCCAGCTTTTTTGCGCCGACGCCATGAATCGATGGGAGCTGGCCTAAGGTCGTCGGCTGCACGCGAGCGAGGTCGCGTAGCGTGGCATCGCTGAAGATGATGAACGGCGGCACACCGCGCTCTTCGGCTTTGCGACGGCGAAAGATGCGAAGCCGCTCGAACAGGTCCCGATCGACGCCTTCCCATGATTCCAGCGCGGCACGCGATTGCCTTTCCTTTGCCTTCGGCGGGGCCGGCTTCAGCAGCCGGGGCGTCTGCTCGCCGCGCAGGACATGCCAGCCTTTTTCCGTCAGTTGCAGGACATTGTATTCCCCCACCTTGCGCAGGAAGTCCTGGTTCACAAGCTGGTCGATCCAGCCGCGGATGTGTTTCTTGTTGTGTTCGGCCATGATGCCCCATGTGCTGAGACGCTCGTGGCCGTGGCTTAAGATTTTTTGATCCCGCGAACCGGTCAGCACGAGCGTAACATGCTCGCCGCCAAAGCGTTCTTCCACGCGCTTGACGCACGAGAGAATCTTCTGCGACAGGATGAGCGCGTCTTCAACAAGCTCAACCTCGTTCAGACAAACATCGCACGCACCGCAATTCTCTCCAGGCAGTTCTTGCCCGAAGTACTCAACAATGGCCCGGTGCCGGCAGCTCACGCTGGAGCAGTAGTTGTCGATCCCCGCCAGCAGCGTCATAGCGATCTTATGCGCGTGCGGTGGCAGCTCGCTTTGCAGCTTGTGCCAAGTGCGAAAGTCACCGGCCGAGTACAGCAGAAGGCACTCGGCTTCAAGGCCGTCGCGGCCGGCCCGGCCGCTTTCCTGCTGATAACTTTCCAATGACTTGGGCGCTGCCGCGTGGATGACATAGCGCACGTCCGATTTGTCGATGCCCATGCCGAAGGCCACGGTGGCCACGATGATTTTCGCGCGGTCGTTGGTGAACGCCTCCTGATTCTGGCGGCGGTCGTCATCCGGCATGCCGGCATGGTAGGGCAGGGCACTGTAGCCCGACGCCACCAACTGGGCAGCAATTTCCTCGACGTCGATTCGGCGAATGCAGTAGACCAGCCCCGAATCGTTCGAGTGTCGGTCGATCACCTCGCGGATTTGCTGCAAGAGATTCGCGCGTCGCCGCACACGGTACACCAGGTTCGGCCGGTCGAAGGAGCCGACGAGTATTTCCGGTTTGGCGAGCTGCAGCTCGCGCACGATGTCATCGCGCACGTGAGGCGTCGCTGTGGCGGTGTAGGCGTGCAGGCCGACGTCAGGAAACTTCTCCTTCAGCAGCCGCAGGCCGCGGTACTCGGGCCGGAAGTCGTGGCCCCATTCGCTGATGCAATGTGCCTCGTCGACGGCGATGAACGAAAGAGGCACGCCTTGCAGAAACTGCAGCGTCCGCTCGCTAAGCAATCGTTCCGGCGAGAGGTACAGAATCTTGAGCCGCTCCGCGCGAATCTCCTCCGCGATCCGCCGCCGCTCGTCGAACGCGAGCGTGCTGTTGACGCAGGCCGCCGGCACGCCGCAATCCACGAGCGCGTCGACCTGGTCTTTCATGAGAGCGATCAGCGGCGACACGACGACGGCCAGCCCAGGCATGGCGAGCGCCGGCGCTTGAAAGCAAAGCGACTTGCCGCCGCCCGTAGGCAGCACCACGAGCGAATCGCGCCCCTCGACGACCGCCCGCATCGCCTCCGCCTGCAGCGGGCGGAATTCGTCGTAGCCCCAATAGCGACGGAGGATTTGACGCAGTTGGTCCACGATAACGCGTATGGCCTGCAAGGTTAGCAAGAATGGTTCGGCCGTCGATGCAGTGACTCGGCGCGCTGACCCAAATCAATGTATAGTGACGCCGTATCGGCACGCCAGCCGGTCAAAGGTAACAGATGGAGCTGCGTAATCTCGCGCAGAGACCCACGGAGGAGCCGATGAGCGAGTATCAATTCGTGGCATTTCGTGCAATCGATGCCCCAGTCAGCAAGAAGAATTTAGCCTACATGCGCCGGCAGTCGACTCGCGCGGAGATAACGCCTCGGTCGTTCGTAAACGAGTATACCTATGGCGATTTCCGAGGCGATGCCGTTGAAATGCTGCGTCGCGGCTATGACATTCACCTGCACTACGCCAATTTCGGGATTCGCTCAATCTTTATTCGGCTTCCGCACGGCTTTCCCGACGCTCCGGCATCTGACGGCCGCGCTTCGACGGAAAGGGTTCGTGCCGAAGCAAGTTTCCGGTCGGAAAACACGGTGAGTCGTCGTCATTCGTTCGATGCTGCTTCAGCCTGCGGCGCCTCGTCCTCGGGCGGTTGTTCCGGCTCCAGCGGTTCTTCGGCAAGTTGCTCGCCCATCGCCTTGTCGATGATCCGCTTGATTTCATCCGAAGGATCGAAGTCGATCGGCTCTTCAGGGATGTTCGCCTTGTCGGCTTCGGCCTTGGCCACGGCCAGAAAGGCGCGAAGCTCCGCGTCGGTCACGCGCTCGCGCAGTTGCCAGCCGCCCCCATCCTGCGGGTCGGCGATGTGTTCGAGAGCCGCGTCCACCGAGGCTTGATCAATGTTCCCTTCGACGGCGCCTCGCGTGAAGCGCTGAATCGTGACGCGCGCTTGCGCCTTTTCCTCCTCGGCGAGACCTGACGGATCGAGGTACTTCGCTTCGGCCGCTTGAACTACGAAAACCGCCAGAATCGGAGACTCCATCAGCGCTTCGAAAAGCTCCGCCATTTGCTCATTCGAGATACGTTTGTTCCGAAACGCATCCGCGACGCGGTTGACCTGAACCTTGATCTCTTCCTTTTCCTGCGGCGGCAAGTCGGATTCGTCGATTGCCAGTTTGGCATTCTTTGATACGAAACTGGCGAACCAGGGACGCCAGTTCTGGGCAATCCAATAAGCGGCAATACCGGCAAGCACCACACTAACGACCGCGATAATCAGGCAGCCCATCAAGCAGGTGCCAAGCCAGCTGCGACGCCGTTCGGGCACCGCATCGCCATACGGATCGAAAGTATGCTCGGTTGCCATAGAAACTGCGCAAGACCTGTGTTGTAAAGTGGCGTCCGGGTTGCTTGCGGCTTAGCTTACCACGTAAGGTGGGCAGTGCCCATCATACCCAAGCTTCAGCGGGCGGCACGCGGAGCGTGCCTGCTACACGGCATCCGACTTCAGGAAGACCGCTCCAAGCGGCGGCAGGGTGAGCGTGAGCGAGTGCATTCTTCCGTGGCACGGCACGGGCGAGGCATCGACGCCGCCGAGGTTGCCGTGACCCGATCCGCCATGCTCGCTGGCATCGCTGTTGAGTAGCTCGCGCCAGTAGCCGCCGCGCGGCACGCCGACGCGGTAGTTATACCGCGGCACGGGCGTGAAGTTGCAGACCACGGCAATCTGTTCGCGGCCGCCGGGGCCTTTGCGCAGGAAACTGACCACGCTGCGCTCCGAGTCATGCGTGTCGATCCATTCGAAGCCTTGCGGATCGCAATCCAAAACGTGCAGCGCCGGCTCATGCTGGTAGGCGACGTTGAGCGCGGTGAGCCAGCGCTCCAGCGCGCGGCGCTGCGGATCTTCCAGCAGATGCCAGGGTAGCTCGCTTTCATGGTTCCACTCTTCCCACGGCGCCAGCTCGGCTCCCATAAACAGCAGCTTCTTGCCCGCCGAGGCGTACATGTAGGCCAATAGCAGCCGCAAGTTGGCGAACTTCTGCCACTCGTCGCCCGACATCTTTGCCAGCAGCGAGCCTTTGCCGTGCACCACTTCGTCATGCGACAGTGGCAGGGCAAAATTCTCTTGAAATGCATACACCAGGCGGAACGTCAACTCGCCATGGTGATATTTGCGATGCACCGGGTCGTTCGACATGTAGCGCAAGGTGTCGTGCATCCAGCCCATGTCCCATTTCAATCCGAAGCCCAGCCCGCCGACATGAGCCGGCCGCGAGACCATGGGCCAGGCCGTCGATTCCTCGGCGATTGTCTGCACATGCGGCTGCCGCGCGTAGACAGCCGTGTTGAACTGCCGCAAGAAGTCGATGGCCTCGATGTTCTCGCGGCCGCCGTATCTATTGGGAATCCACTGGCCCGGCTGCCTCGAGTAATCGAGATAGAGCATGTTGGCCACTGCGTCGACGCGGAGGCCGTCGGCATGATATTCCTCCAGCCAGTACATCGCACTGCTGACGAGGAAGCTGCGCACTTCGGCGCGGCCATAGTTGAAGATGTAGCTGTTCCAGTCGGGCTGCACGCGCTGCCGCGGGTCGTCGTGCTCGTATAAGTGCGTGCCGTCGAAAAATGCCAGCCCGTGCTCGTCACTGGGAAAGTGAGACGGCACCCAATCCAGAATCACGCCGATTCCCTGCTGGTGGAGATGGTCCACCAGGAACTTGAAATCCTGCGGCGTACCGTAGCGGCTCGTGGGCGCGAAATAACCAGTCGTCTGGTAACCCCAGGATCCGTAGAACGGATGCTCCATCA
>DASXWB010000205.1:0-2821 GCA_036503915.1 Lacipirellulaceae bacterium
GTTCGCGCGGCCGGCATCGAAGTCGCCACCGGCCGCTTTCGTGAGCAAATGCTCGTCTCCCTCGTGAACGACGGGCCGGTCACGCTATGGATCGACACGGCGGAGAGATAGCCAGGAGCCGTGCATTAGCCGCGACGCCACGCGTCGCCGTGTTACTGCGCGCCGGACGACAGGGGCCACCGCGCCGTGTCGTATTGATCGTGAGGTGAAGGCGCGGCGCTTTGCGGCAGCGTGGCAGGCAGCGAGTTTCCCACGGCCGGTGGCCAATTTCCCGGCTGAGCAATCGCCGTCTGCGCGGCATCGAACATGCCCTGCGCCGCGGGCAGGGGATCAATCGCGCGCACCCGGTCCTGAAACTCCTGGTACTGCTCCGCAAAGCGCGGATGGCGCGATTCGAGCCGCTCCATCACCGTCGGTTCGCCGAGAATGATCATGGCGACAATCGCGACTTTGGCGTACGTGGAAAAATTGGACCACGCATCGTCGCCCCAGAACTTTAGCGCCGTGCCGAACGATTTTTTGAACCGCCACCGGCCGCCTTTCCACTCGACGGCGTAGATTTCGTCCAGCACTAAATGCGACATGAACCCGATCAGTACGCCGCCCGCTTTGTAGCAGCGGATCTCAAGCGGGGCGGCGCCGCTAACGATAAACGCCAGGCCGGCGAACACGAGGCCTGCCGGGATGCTGTGGAACATGCCCCGGTGGACCGTATATTTGCGGATCACGTTCGTCACGCCGAACCGCACGAACAAATACAACGACACGGCTGCAAGCGCCATCGCATCGTAACTGAGCGCCAGCGACTGGAAGCGGCCCACCAAGAGCATGGGCACAATGGCCGCCGAAAACGCCATCGTCTCGCGCAGCGGCACGCCGTTGTCGCTGTCGAGGTCGGGCAACATTCCGGCGACGCCGCACATCGCGCCCGCCACGAGGGCCGTGTCGAGCGGTACATCGTACGCCGCATGGCCGGCAGCGGCGTATCCGCAACCCAACAGGGCGCTCGTCGTCACGTGCATGCGGAAGCCGGCCATCGAAGCTCCAAGCAGGTGCCGCGAGCCGAGCGGCACCGGCAATATGCGATTGCAGATTGCGGATTCGGCCGAGCGAACTGTATGCAAAGAATCGAGAAGTCCCAAGGTCATCGCACTGCGTCACAATGCTAGCGACGTCGGATGCTCTTCGCCGTTTTCTGGCACCTCGCTATATTGCGCCGCTGCCAAAATGCCTGGCCCATGCTCTGTACGTAGTACTCGGTACTCAGTACTTCGTTCTGCGTCCGCATTCCCACTCCGTATTCGACACTGGACATTCGGACTTCGTCCGGCTCGGCTCGCCGGACCTACTCTTATGCAAACCTACGATGTGCTCATGCTGCTGGTGCTCGCGGCCGCGACTATGTTCGGGTTTTGGAAGGGGATGGCCTGGCAGATCGCGTCGCTGGCATCGCTCGTGGTGAGTTACGTCGCCGCGCTGCGATTCAGCGCGCAACTCGCGCCGGTGTTCGGCGACCATGCGCCGCTGAACCGCTTCGTCGCCATGCTGGCGATTTACGTCGCTGTGTCGTTTGTCATTTGGATGCTGTTCCGACTGGTATCGGGGATCATCGATCAGGTGCGGCTCGAATCGTTCGACCGGCAGTTGGGGGCGACGTTCGGTCTGGCCAAGGGTGTATTGCTGTGCGTGGCGATCACGTTCTTCGCCGTCACGTTGTTGCCGCAGCCGCAAGGCGAAGCCATCGTGGCGTCGCAGTCGGGCCGGTACATCGTCGCGCTATTGGACAAATCGCATTCAGTTTTCCCGCCCGAGGTTCACCAGGTGATCGATCCGTACCTCAACAAGATCGAAGAGAAACTCAATCCAGGTTTTCAGCCACACGGCCAAACGCAGCCAGCCGGATGGCCGCCGGTTCCCACTCCGCTTCCGACGCAGCCCGGCATCGCGTGGCCGCAAATCGCCTGGCCGAACTCGGAGCCCACGCCGCAACAATCGGCCGCGCCGTCGACCTTCGGCTGGCCAAGCGACACGCCTCCGCCGGCCACTCCGGCGCGCGGTGATCCTTATTCCGTGCCGCGTGAGCCAAACCCGTTTCCCGGACCGTATTCCGCGGAAGCGCCAGGCGGTCGCGATTACTAACAATTCGCGCGCCGGCAGGCATTCCGATGGCAGCCTCCGGCTTCGCCGGGGATTTGAATCACCATCATCAAGAACGAAAGCCCCCGGCGGAGTCGGGGGCCGTCGACACATGTAGTGGTCAGGCTGTTTTCAAAACAGCACTGCACCAAACGCGAGTAGGCAGACAAGAAACGCCAGAAGCACAATCGCCGCGGTCACTCGCAGCCACAGCGGCCGCGATTCGCGCCGATAAATGGCCCGCCGATCGGCCGCCGAGAGCCAATAGCCGCAGTGCGGGCATTTATCGCTGAAGCTGTACACTGTTCCGCCGCACTCGGGACAGCTCGCGTCCGGCTCGTCGTCGTACGATTCGTCTTCGTCGTCGTGCCAGTCTTCGTCGTGGTCAGTCGACATAAGGGGCGATCAGGCAGTCCAGCGCGTGCAGTATTCTCCGGGGAAAACCGAGGCCGAAACGAACATAACAGTGATTATCGGACGTTGGGGACTAGTGCCGGGAAACTCTCAATGGTCGCCCTGCACGATTGTTGATGAGATTTGATTCACGGGGCGACCGGCGATCGTGGCTTTTAGACACTCGACGCTGGCGGATGGCATCTGGGTCAAGGACGATCGTCAGAACGCCTCTGGGGGCATTCTGGGAGGTCGGTTTCGAATTGACCGCAGTTCGAATCTTGGTGCTTTC
>DASXWB010000206.1:0-5467 GCA_036503915.1 Lacipirellulaceae bacterium
GTCGTCAATTCCAGCCTGAGCGAGTCACCACGGTCCTCGAAATCCCAGCCGAGCTTAGGCAACGCTTTGCCACCGGTGATGTGTACGTGCAGCGCGCAAACCGTCCCGACGAGGCGCATGTGATCGCGCAGGCCGTGCCCGTTGTTCGGGACGTAGAGGACATATTTTTCGCCCTCGAGGTCGTCCCAATACAAATTGAGAGCATCCACCGGCCAGTAGCGGTCGTTGGTGCCGAGGATGATCAGCTTGGGCTGCTTCAGCTGCTCGCGATAGCTGTAAGGATCGACAATCGAGCGCAGCGCGTCGCCGCGATCGCTGTCTAAATGGTCCTGCAATCCCTTGTCGGTGTAGTCGTGGATTTGCTCCGAGTAGCCACCGAACGACACCTCTTGCAGCTTCATGTGCGGCTTCATGTTGAGCATGTCGATGACCATCGGCGCGATGGCGTTGACGC
Source organism: Lacipirellulaceae bacterium (assembly GCA_036503915.1). GTDB lineage: Bacteria > Planctomycetota > Planctomycetia > Pirellulales > Lacipirellulaceae > JABDGM01. The sequence goes on from DASXWB010000206.1 coordinate 455, forward strand.
GCGGATCCACGGCGCCGGTCAGCCAAGTGGTCCAGCCGCGCTTCGACGCGCCGGTCACCAGAAAACGCTCGACGTCGAGCTGCCACTCGGCCTTCGCGAACTCCTCGATCGCGTCCATCGCGCGGACCACGCTTTTGACCATCGGCAAGAGCAGCGGCCACTCGCCGTCGTTCGTTTTCATGAACTGGGCGAAGGTGTGCGAGATGATTTCGTCTTCGACCATGCCGCCAAATAGCGGCTGCTCGGGCACCTGCAGCAGCACGGCCACGGGCGAGCGCAGCGATTCGGCCAGCGCGGCGACAATGCGCGCTTCGCCGGGAAGATTGGCGTCGGCGTCAGCCGGCTTCTGTTCGAGCTCCGGCTTCCAGGTTCCGCCGGCGATTAGGAGCAACGCCTGCGCGCCGCTGTCGACTGTTGACGGCCGGTAGATGAACAGCTGGTGCTTCCAGGCGATGTCGCGCCAGGTTTGCGAGGTGAGCGTGAGCTCGACGAATTCGCCGCTGCCCAATTTTCCCTCGCGGCGCTTCTTCCATTGGTACGTGGCGTCCGGCTTGGCGATGTATTGCTCAAGAGCCGGCGAAGGCATGGCCGATGTGGGGATTTCTTTCGCTCGCAGCCTTGGCGCTGTAACGACCAGTACAAAAAGTGCCTCGACCAAAAGAAGCGTGATTCGCTGCCGCATGAAGGGTTCCCGATAGGTAGAGAAGTGTGTCGTCGTTGCCGCCGACGCTAAGGAATCAATTCGGCACGCGAGCCGATAATCAGGCCGCTTCTTTCATGGCGGCCACGACGTCGACGATTGCCTTTTTGCCGTCTTCGAACAGCATCAGGCAATTATCGGCAGCGAACAGCGGGTTTGGAATACCGGCGAATCCCGGGCTGAGGCTGCGCTTGACGACCACCACGGTGCGAGCCTCGCCCACGTTCAAAATGGGCATGCCGGCGATCGGGCTCTTTGGGTCCGTATTGGCCAGCGGATTCACCACGTCGTTCGCCCCGATGACGATGGCCACGTCGGTCTGGCCGAAACTGGGATTGATTTCGTCCATCTCCTTGAGCTTGTCGTAGGGGATGTCGGCCTCGGCCAGCAAAACATTCATATGGCCAGGCATGCGGCCGGCCACCGGGTGAATGGCGAATTCCACCTCCGTGCCCCGGTCCTCAAGAAGATTAAACAGCTCGCGCACGGCGTGCTGAGCCTGGGCCACGGCCATGCCATAGCCGGGCACTACGACCACTCGCTGCGCGCCGTCCAGCACCATGGCGACGTCCTCGGCCGAAGCCGACTTCACCTTCCCGCCATAAACGTCATCGGCAGACGCCACCTGGCTGGCGTCCATGCGGCCGAAGAGCACATTGGCGAACGACCGGTTCATGGCCTTGCACATGATGATCGACAGGATCAGGCCGGAGGAGCCGTCGAGCGCGCCGGCGATAATCAAGAGGTAGTTGTCGAGCACGAAGCCCATGAGGCTGGCCGACAGGCCGGCGTACGAATTCAATAGCGAAATAACCGTAGGCATGTCGGCGCCGCCGATTGGAATTACCAGGCACAGGCCGAACGCCAGGCCTAAGACGATCAACAGCAGAAACACGACATAGTGCGTCGGATTGAAAACAAGCCAGGCGCAGCACAGTACGGCGGCGCCCAGCAGCGAAAAATTGATCGCGTTCTGATTCGGCAGACCCTTCACCGAACTGCGAATGAGGTCCTGCAGTTTGCCGAAGGCGACGAGGCTGCCAGTAAAGGTGAGGCTGCCCAGCAGCACTTCGAGCGCCAAGACGCCCATGGTGAATGCGTCGATACGGTCGGTTTGCCGAAATTCAAAGTAATGTGCAGTGCCCACGAGCGCGGCGGCCAGCGCCCCGAACGCGTGGGACAGCGCGGTCCGCTGCGGCACGGCCGTCATTGGCATCCAGATCGCCATCGGCGCGCCGATCAACGAACCGATCACCATGCCGACGAGTACCCATTTGTAGTCGACGACATCGTATAAGAGGAGCGTGCCGATGATGGCCACGACCATGCCGATCTCGCCTGCGCGCACGCCGCGACGGGCGGAGCGCGGATGGCTCAGCCATTTGAGCGAGAGAACAAACAGCGCGGCGGCAACGAGATACGAGCCCCACACGGCAATGGAATTCGCGCCGGTGGCATGCGAAGCGTCAGCTGCTTGCGCCAACAAACCGAGCGAGCTGAGAGATGGAAGAACGTTATTCACGGCGGGACGTCTCCCGGCGAAACATCTTGAGCATGCGGTCGGTAATCCAGAAGCCGCCCACGATGTTCGTCATCGCCGCGATCACAGCAAGCGTCCCCAGCACGGTGCTGAATGTCGACCCCTTCTGTGTGCCCTCGGCCGCGACCTGGATGGCCGCAACGACCACAATCGCGGAGATCGCGTTGGTGAGCGACATGAGCGGCGTGTGCAACAGCGGTGACACTCGCCGGATCACCTCCAGGCCCAGGAATGTGGCCAGAAGGAAGACGAATAGTTTCTCTTGCAGATGGTCCATAGCGGCGGACTCGAAGTAATGAATACGACGTAACCCCCATTAAGCAAGAAAGGCCCTCCCGGATGCTTTGATTGCGGGCTGGCGGACTGGGTCGGCCGCCCAAAAAGGTACCAGGAGGACCTGCTCAATGTTGTACCTCGCAGGCCGTCCTATCTGCAAGCCGAATCGACGGGTCGCGCAGCAGGGCAAAACTATGTGGGTTTGTTTACAATAACTGCGCTTTTGCTCCATTTGTGCCTTCCTGCTGCGTTTTGAAACCAACCGATGAGGACGAACATGAAACGACGCTGCCAGCGATATGCCGCATTGTGTCTCGCGGTTGCCATTCTCCCCTGTGTCGATCGTTCGGCCGTCGCTCAACCGACCAGTGATAACATCGAACCGCTGCGGGCGGGCCGCACGTTCATCGAAGTGAAGGCGTACAGTGCCGAGGATGATCGCCTGATCCTGCAGAAGTTTGAGGGTCTGCGCGTGGCGGATGTCTCCGACGGCATGGACCAGGCCGGCCTGGCGGATGTCGGACTTGTTCATGCCGACATCGGGCCCTTGTGGCGCGACACGAAAGAGTTCAAGCATCGTATCGTCGGCATCGCCGTGACAGCCCGCTATGTACCGACGAACCAGCCGCTACACGGACCACGCGAGACCGAGGAATTCAACCGGTGGATGAGCCGGTGGTACGGCGAGCGCTCGCCGGAGCCGTTCGTGCCGATTCTGCGCGAAGGGTCCGTGCTCGTGATTGAAGAAGCGCCCGAGACCGATGTCGGTTCCATCGGCTCAAACAACATCATGTCGTGGAAACTGCGCGGCTGCGTGGGCGTCGTCACCAGCGGCACGGCGCGCGATACCGATGAAATCGCCGCCCAAGGAATTCCGTTGTACTATCAAAAACCGGGGCGCGGCATCCGGCCGGGGCGAAATGAGATCGAATCGGTGAATCGGCCGATCGTCGTAGGTGGCGCGCTGGTGATGCCGGGCGACGTCGTCGTGGCCGACGGCGACGGCGTCATCGTCGTGCCGCGTCAGCACGCCGAACGTGTGGCGCAGTACGCGCGCGAAACGCTGGAAGGCGACAAGGAGGCGCGCCGCGGGCTGTATGAGCGGCTCGGGCTGCCCGAGGATGATTCGGTGCGGTAGGAACCGGCGATGAATAGCATCGCGGTTATTGCGCTTGGTATGACAAGATTACCGTTTGGAGAATTGCGTGCCGCGGCGGGCGCCGTGCAGGCCGTACTTTTTGCGCTCTTTCATGCGTGCGTCGCGCGTGAGAAAGTGCTTTTCGCGGAGCTTCTCGGCGAGGTCGCTGTCGTAGCGCATCAGCGCGCGGGCGATGCCTTGCATGCACGCGCCGGCCTGGCCCGTTCCGCCGCCGCCGTGAACACGGATCACCACATCCACGCTGTTGCGCACGCCTGCGTGCTCCAGCGGAGCGACAACCGCATTGCGGTCCTGCTGGATTGGGAAGTAATCTTCGAGAGCGCGCTCGTTGATCGTGAGCTTGCCAGAGCCGGCGCGAATTCGCACGCGGGCCACGGAGGTCTTGCGGCGGCCGGTTCCCAGAGCGTCGATGACTTTTTCTGCAGCAGGCATTGGAAGAGCTTAGGTTCGGGGTTCAGGGTTCAGTGCTCAGTGCCGGACAATCACTTTGCCGCCAGCTCCAAAGGCTCCGGGTTCTGCGCCTGATGGGGGTGCTCGGCACCGGTGTAGATCTTGAGCTTGTTGATCATCTTGAATGCGAGCTTGTTCTTCGGGAGCATGCGGCGCACCGCTTCGTGAAGGATCAACTCAGGTTTGCGCTCGTGCCGAGTCGCGGCAGTGACCGACTTCTGGCCCGGATAGCCGGTGTACCAGCGATATTCTTTCTGGTCCCACTTCTTGCCGGTGAGGCGCACTTTTTCGGCGTTGATCACGACGACAAAGTCGCCCGTATCGACGTGCGGCGTATAAGTGGGCCGGTGCTTGCCCATGAGCAAAACAGCAATGCGGCTTGCCAGCCGGCCGACGATCTGGTCTGTGGCATCGACGACATGCCACTTCTGCTCGACCTCGCCGGGCTTGGCCATGTAAGTTTTCATGACATGCGGAGCGCGGCCGCCGCCGCGCAAAGATTGGATGACAATTATTGGAATCCAGTAGTCTATAGCTCTGGCGATTGGCCGACAAGGGCGAGATAAAAGGTTCGCAAGTCCGGCGGCATTTTCGCCTTATTTTCGACCGTGACGCCGGGTTCGTTTCCAAAGCAATAGCCACCACGCAACCAGGAACACCGTCATCGTGGCCAAAACCACGAGCGGCTTGCGGAAATCGCGACGCGGGCTGTCGGCGCCAAGCTCCAGGTAGGCACCGAGCGCGAACAGGCCAGCCCAGATCATCAGCGCGAGCCCAAGGAACATTAGCGGCAGCCACTGAATTCGAAGATTCTTTTCCATAACAGCGATTGATATAGACAATGACCAATGACCAAGCGCCAATGACTAAATCGATGTTACCGGCCGC